>JAKSRN010000082.1 GCA_024403585.1 Lachnospiraceae bacterium
TAAAGAAGAGACCAGGGTCGATAATCTTAAGCAAAACAAGTGTGTAAAGGGAAGTTTCGGAAGAAACTTCCCTTTTGACTTGTCAGCATAACGTAAAAGTAAGAAGAAGCGCCTCAAAACCCAACAAAAAATGAGCGACCGCACACAAAGAAAAGTTTTAAAAAGTGTCAAGAAAAAATACTTGACATACATAAATCGAAGTTGTAATATACACTAGGTGATGCAAATGGAGAGTTTTGTAGAAAAATCTTATTTATACGATTTCTACGGTGAATTGCTGACGGAACACCAGCGTCAGGTATATGAACAGATCATGTTTGAGGATCTTTCAGCCAGTGAGGTGGCACGCGAGGCAGGCATTTCCCGCCAGGGAGTGCATGATATGATTCGCCGTTGCGAACGAATCCTGGAGGATTATGAGTCCAAACTGCATCTGGTTGAAAAGTTTCTGCATATCAGAGACAATGTGCAGAAGATCCAGGGCTATACAGATCAGATCCTGGAGGAACATCCGTTGGAAGAAGTGGAAAGAATCAAGTCCATTGCTTCTGATATTCTGGAGGAATTATAATACATGGCATTTGAGAGTTTATCAGATAAACTGCAAAACGTATTTAAAAAGCTTCGCGGCAAAGGTCGTCTGACTGAGGCTGATGTTAAGGCTGCTCTGAAAGAAGTTAAGATGGCATTGCTTGAAGCGGATGTTAGCTTTAAAGTTGTAAAACAGTTCATCAAATCAGTTCAGGAGCAGGCAATCGGACAGGACGTTATGAATGGTCTGAATCCGGGACAGATGGTAATCAAGATCGTTCACGACGAGCTGGTGAACCTGATGGGCTCTGAGACAACCGAGATTGCCTTTAAGCCGGGCAGTGAGATCACTGTGATCATGATGGTCGGTCTTCAGGGTGCCGGTAAAACAACAACTGCTGCGAAACTGGCAGGCAAGATTAAAGCAAAAGGTAAAAAACCACTTCTGGTAGCATGTGACGTCTATCGTCCGGCAGCGATCACTCAGCTGCAGGTGAACGGACAGAAACAGGGTGTGGAAGTTTTCTCTATGGGAGACAAACAGAAACCTGTTGATATCGCAAAAGCTGCGATGGAGCATGCAAAGAGCAACAGTTTCAATGTTGTGATCATCGATACTGCAGGTCGTCTGCATATTGATGAAGACATGATGGCTGAGCTGGTAGCGATCCGCGAGAACGTGCATGTGGACTGTGCATTGCTGACAGTCGATTCCATGACCGGTCAGGATGCGGTGAATGTTGCTGAGACCTTTAACAACAAGGTTGGCATCGACGGCGTTGTCCTTACAAAACTGGACGGCGATACCCGAGGCGGTGCGGCACTTTCCATCAAGTCTATTACAGGAAAGCCAATCTACTATGTAGGTATGGGCGAGAAGCTTTCCGATCTGGAGCAGTTCTATCCGGATCGTATGGCATCCAGAATCCTTGGCATGGGCGATGTACTGAGTCTGATTGAGAAGGCGCAGCAGAGCATCGACGAAGACAAAGCCAAAGAGATGGAGCAGAAGCTTCGTAAAGCATCCTTTACTTTCGATGATTATCTCGACAGTATGGAGCAGATGCGAAATATGGGAGGCTTATCCAGCATCATGGGAATGCTGCCTGGAATGAGCGGCAAGATGAAAGAACTGGAAGGAATGATCGACGAGAAGGATCTTGCAAGAAAAGAGGCAATCGTCCATTCTATGACACCGGCAGAGAGAGCCAATCCGGATCTTCTGAATGTATCCCGTAAAAAACGTATCGCAAAGGGTGCAGGTGTGGATATTGCAGAGGTAAACCGCTTTGTAAAATCCTTTGAACAGTCCCGCAAGATGATGAAGCAGATGCCTGGTATGATGAAGGGCAAACGCGGAAGAATGCCGGGAATGGGTGGTTTCAAGATGCCATTCTGATGGCGGAACCCCCTTTTATAATGAAGAGCTCAGAAGCGTAAGATGCTTTTGATCTTATAGATTTAAAAGAACAAATAAAAAATATTATTTAATTCATGGAGGAATTCAAAAATGGCAGTTAAAATTCGTTTAAGAAGAATGGGACAGAAAAAAGCACCTTTCTATAGAATCGTAGTAGCAGATGCTAACTCTCCACGTGATGGAAGATTCATCGAGGAGATCGGAACATATGATCCAACTCGTGAGCCATCTGCATACTCTGTAGATGAGGAAGCTGCTAAAAAATGGCTGAAAAACGGCGCACAGCCAACAGACGTTGTTGCTAAAATCTTCAAACTGGCAGGCATTGAGAAATAATTTCCTTCGGAGGTACAAGTAATGAAGGACTTAGTAGAGGTAATCGCAAAATCCTTAGTCGAAAATCCTGATGAGGTCGTTGTTACTGAAACTGATAAGGGAAATGAACTGCTTGTTGAACTGAAGGTTGCACCTTCTGATATGGGTAAGGTAATTGGAAGACAGGGACGCATTGCAAAAGCCATCCGTGCAGTTGTAAAAGCGGCTTCTTCTAAAAGCGACAAGAAGGTAGTAGTAGAAATTCTGCAGTAATCAGAACAACAGTAGCCGTTAAGACGGTATCGAACTTTTGATTAAAACCCGGAAAGCTTTCAAACCAAGTTTTCCGGGTTTACTACATCCGGGAGTATTTATATATGGAACAGTATTTAAAAATCGGAATCATCACATCCACCCACGGAATCCGTGGCGAAGTGAAGGTATTCCCAACAACTGATGATCCTGCCCGCTTCAAAAAACTGAAAACAGTGTACATGAAGCAGGGTGCTTCTTATGTTCCTATGGATCTGGCCAGTGTGAAATTTTTTAAAAACATGGTCATTCTGAAGTTCAAAGGACTGGATGATATCAATCTTGTAGAAAAGTTCCGTCAGATGGAGCTGTATGTGGATCGTGCCCATGCAGTCCCGCTGGAGGAGAATGAGAATTTCATCGCCGATCTGATCGATCTTAAGGTGGTGACTGACGAAGGCGAAGAACTGGGTATTCTGACCGATGTTCTTCAGACCGGAGCCAATGATGTTTATATTGTACAGACTGAGAAGTACGGCGAAGTAATGATCCCTGCCATCAGACAGTGTATTCTGAAGGTGGATCTGGAAGAGGAGACCATGCTGGTCCATCTTCTGCCTGGTCTTCTGGAATTGTAAGGTACAGCATATGAAATATCATGTATTAACCCTGTTTCCTGATATGATCCGTCAGGCGGCTGAGACCAGTATCCTGGGAAGAGCAGCAAAGAATGGTTTTATATCAGTAGAGACAGTCAATATAAGAGATTTTTCTGCCAATAAGCACAACCGTGTGGATGATTATCCCTATGGCGGAGGTGCAGGCATGGTTATGGAGGCAGAACCTGTCTTCCGTGCCATTGAATCCGTTTCACAGAATTGCAGCAAGCGTCCAAGGGTCATCTATCTGACTCCTCAGGGAAGAGTTCTGAACCAGACCATGGTGGAAGAATTCGCTATGGAAGAAGAACTGGTCCTCTTGTGCGGACATTATGAAGGAATCGACGAACGTGTGTTGGAGGAAGCAGTCACAGACTATGTGTCCATTGGTGACTATGTCCTCACCGGCGGTGAGCTGGGAGCCATGGTCCTTATTGATGCGGTATCCCGTTTTGTGCCGGGAGTATTAAGCAATGAGGAATCCTCACAGTTCGAATCTCTGCAGGACAACCTGCTGGAATATCCGCATTATACCCGTCCGGAAGTATGGCATGACCGTCAGGTTCCGGAAGTGCTCTTATCCGGCGATCATAAAAAGATCGAGGCCTGGAGAAGAGAGAAATCTCTGGAACGCACCCGGGAAAGAAGACCGGATCTGATGAAGAAAAGCTATCAGGTGAAGGCACTTGTTTACGGGGAAGGAGAGCAGGCGGATCTGGCAGACAGTCTGACAGAGGCTTTATCCCGTTATGGGGAAGTGCTGGATTTCAACAGAAAGAAACTGAGAAAGACCAGATGGGCATTTGAGAAGAATGATCTTCTGCTTCTCTTCCTGGACAGGATCGATGAAGACTTCCTGAATGTGGTGATGAACGGCCGCAAGACGCCGGCATTCCTGATCCCTGGAAAGGGAATTGACCAGCAGCAAAGGATCCTCCTGGGAGAAATGCTGGCAAAACGCAAAATCCATATCCTGGATACCATCGATCCGGAAGCTCTGAAAGAAGAGGAACTGCTGAAGAAAACGGCAATCGCCATCCGCCAGAGAATCCTGGATATGAACTGAAAAGAGGAGTTGCTGAAGAAAACGGCAATCGCTATCCGTCAGAGAATCCTGGATATGAACTGATAAGAGGAACTGAAAAAACAGGACTGATAAAAAAACAA
Organism: Lachnospiraceae bacterium; assembly: GCA_024403585.1. Classification (GTDB taxonomy): domain Bacteria; phylum Bacillota; class Clostridia; order Lachnospirales; family Lachnospiraceae; genus JAKSRN01. Next base: position 4,345 of record JAKSRN010000082.1, read on the forward strand.
AAACAGGCTTGCATTTTTTACAAATACGTTATATAATATGGCGTGTTGTGAAATTACAGATGGTCCGCTGTCACGTTTATCGGTGATAAGAACATCCAAATATTATTTTAATTTAAGGAGAGATAAGAACATGAACGAGATCATCAAAAAGATCGAAGCTGAGCAGCTGAAAGCAAATGTTGATGAGTTCCGTGTAGGTGACACAGTACGTGTATACGGAAAGATCAAAGAGGGTAACAGAGAGAGAATCCAGGTATTCGAGGGTGTAGTTCTGAAAAAACAGGGCGGATCCAACCGTGAGACTTTCACTGTACGTAAAACTTCCAACGGTGTAGGAGTAGAGAAAACATGGCCACTTCACAGCCCTAACGTTCAGAAAGTTGAAGTTGTTCGTCATGGTAAAGTAAGACGTGCTAAACTGAACTACCTGAGAGAGCGTGTAGGTAAAGCCGCTAAAGTTAAAGAGCTGGTTAGATAATTCATATTCGAATCGGTTTATAGAGAACACAACACAGGGACTTATACAGGAGAGTATATGTCCCTGTTTTGTTAAAAAAGGAAAGTATAACCCAAACAGGAGAAGGCGATGAGATTTACAGCTAGATATCTGAGGGATTATTTTCTGCAGGCAAAGATCAAGAACATCATCATGTGGATCGTTGAGATCTCCCTGATGATCATCCTGGGCTTTGGCTTTGCGACTTATTTCTGCCAGAATGTGGTGGTACAGGAGAGTTCCATGGAACCAACCATCTCTGCCGGAGAGACGTTGCTGATCAACCGGTTTGCATATAAGATCTCTTCTCCGAAAAGAGGAGACATCATTGCATTCCGAACAGAAGATGATCCTGACAGCAGTATTCATATCAAGCGTGTGATCGGATTACCTGGGGAGACGATCCAGATCAAAAACGGACAGATTCTGATTGACGGACAGACCTATGTTGAAAAGAAGGGGTTCCCATCTGTTAAGGATGGCGGTCTGGCGGAAGCAGAAGTATCTTTAGGGGGAAGCGAATATTTCGTACTGGGCGATAATCGAAATAACAGTGAAGACAGCCGGCACATGGATGTTGGCAATATCAGAAAAGACCGGATTATCGGTAAATTATGGTTTATATCTTCACCAAGGTCGGAATTTGGTTTCCTGATTGATTGATCTGATTCAGAACAAATATACTGAATCAACATTCTGGGGTTAAAAAACAGAAAGAGAGAAACGAATGGATATTCAATGGTATCCTGGTCATATGACCAAAGCAAGACGGCAGATGCAGGAGGATCTGAAGCTGATCGACCTGATCATCGAACTGGTAGACGCGAGAATTCCCGTTTCCAGTCGTAATCCGGACATTAGTGAGCTGGGCAAGGGGAAATCCAGACTGATCCTGATGAATAAAGCCGATCTTGCCGATGAGGCAGCAAACAGAAAGTGGCTGGACTATTTTAAAAGTCAGGGCTACCATGCGATTCTGATCGATTCACGCAGCGGCAAGGGTGTCCGCAGTATCGGACCTATGGTGCAGGAAGCGTGTAAAGAGAAGATTGAGCGAGATGCCAGAAGAGGAATCAAGAACAGACCGATCCGTGCCATGGTAGTTGGTATCCCGAATGTAGGCAAATCTACATTTATCAACTCCTATGCAGGAAGAGCCTGTGCAAAAACCGGTAACAAACCTGGCGTTACAAAGGGCAAACAGTGGATCCGCCTTGGAAAAGGACTGGAACTTCTGGATACACCCGGAATCCTCTGGCCTAAGTTTGACGATCCCGAGGTCGGAAAAAGACTTGCCATCATTGGATCCGTAAAGGATGAGCTTCTGAACGTGGAAGAGCTTTCTCTGTCCATGATGAAGTTCCTGAAAGAGACCTATCCGGGAACTCTGAACAGCCGTTATCAGGCTGATGAGAGCAAGACAGAGGTGGATAATCTGTATGAGATCGCTGCAAACCGTCAGTGTGTACTGAAGGGTGGAGAGCCTGATACAGTAAAAGCTGCATCCATTCTGATGGATGATTACCGAAGCGGAAAACTGGGTAAGATTTCTCTTGAGCATCCGGCAAAGAATTAGCATATTGCAAGAGGCTGTCTACGTGAAGTGGACAGCCTTTTTTCGTGAGAAACTATGAGAAAGGACAGGCAGAGATGGCAGAAAAAGAACGTTCCTATATCGCAATAGATCTTAAATCCTTCTACGCCAGTGTGGAATGTCAGGAACGCAATCTGGATCCGCTAACGACTAATCTGGTCGTTGCGGATGAATCCCGAACGGAAAAGACCATATGTCTGGCGGTTTCTCCGTCTCTGAAGGCTTATGGGATTCCCGGAAGACCAAGGCTGTTCCAGGTGGTACAGAAGGTAAAAGAAGTCAACATGGCCCGCCTGAATAAAGCCATCCATTCCGGAAAAGCAGGAAGGAACGAGCAGGGGCAGTATGTCTTTAAGGGCTCCAGCTGGAATGCGGCGGAGGTGATCGCGGATGATTCTCTTGAGATGACTTACATCACCGCTGTTCCAAGGATGCAGACCTACATGGACTATAGTACCCGCATCTATAACGTCTATCTCAAGTACATTTCTCCGGATGACATTCATGTGTATTCCATTGATGAGGTCTTCATTGATGCCACCAATTATCTGGAACTTTATAGAATGACTCCGCGGGAGCTTGCCATGAAGATGATTCTGGATGTAATGAATACTACAGGCATCACTGCTACAGCAGGAATCGGAAGCAATCTCTATCTGGCTAAGGTTGCCATGGACATCATGGCCAAGCACGTGCCGGCAGATGAGAATGGAGTCCGTATTGCTGAACTGGATGAATACAGCTATAGAAAAGAGCTGTGGACACATACCCCGCTGACGGATTTCTGGCGTGTTGGAAGAGGCATTTCCAAAAAGCTGGAAGAGAAGGGAATCTATACTATGGGGGATATTGCCCGCTGTTCCATCAGTAAAGACTATTATTATAATGAAGAGATGCTTTACAAGCTCTTTGGGGTAAATGCTGAGTTGCTTATTGATCACGCCTGGGGGTATGAGCCTACCACCATCGATCTGATCAAACAATATAAGCCGGAGAATAACAGCGTCGGTTCCGGACAGGTGCTGCCGGAAGGGTACCCTTATGAGAAAACAAGGATCGTGGTGAGGGAGATGGCGGAACATCTGGTACTGGATCTTGTGGCTAAAGGACTGGTTACGGATCAGATCGTTCTTACCGTTAATTACGATCGGGAAATTGTGGATCAGGGGAAGTTTTCAGGTAAGGTGGAAGTGGACCGATATGGAAGAACTGTGCCGAAACATACCCACGGGTCTGTGAATCTGGGCAAATACACTTCTTCTACCAGTCTCATCACAGAGAAAACACTGGAACTTCTGGATAGGATCTTTGACAGAAGCCTTTGCTCCAGAAAGCTTGGCATTGCAGCCACACGCGTGCTCCCGAAAGAGTCGGTTGCTGAGAAGCCACAGTATGAACAGCTGAATCTTTTTACCGATTATGAAAAGAGGGCAGAAGAAGAGGCGGCTGAAAAAGAGAAACTGGAAAAAGAGCAGAAGCTTCAGGAAGCTATGCTTTCAATTAAGAAGAAATTCGGAAAGAATGCGATCCTCAAGGGCCTGAGCTTTCAGGAAGGTGCAACCGAACGAAAGAGAAAT
>JAKSRN010000083.1 GCA_024403585.1 Lachnospiraceae bacterium
GATAAAGAGATGCAGGTGAAGAAACTGAAAAAATGGCATAGAGCAGTAGAGGCGACCAGAGACTGGGCTCGAGAGGAATCAATATAAAAATGGAACTGTTGGATACAATGTCATTCAAAGAAGCACTGGAAGCTGCACTGGATGGTCAGCGCAGCAATGAAACACAAAAGAGACGCATGAATGCCAGCCTGGATCTTCACGTGCTGGATTGTGATGAGGAGAATAAAAGCTGGGCAGAGTATTCCTATGAGCTGAAGGAATGCCATCTGAATCCTTATGATGGGATTCACGGGGGTGTGATCTGTGCTTTGGCAGATACCTGCGGCGGAGTGGCTATAGCGGTGGTGTCAGGCAGAATGCCTTCCACCACAGACCTGTCCTGTAGTTACCTGCGTCCGATGAACGGGAACTCTTTTCGGATCCGTGTGGACCTGAATCAGATCGGAAATCGTCTGGCAGGCTGTTCCTGCTCTGTTTATGAGCAGGAGAGCGGTAAACTTTGTGTTACCTGTATGCTGAAGTATATTCTGCTGAACAGACCAACAGCATTATAATCAGGAACTGTCCCCCTCCTATATAGGAAGGGGTAAAGAGGAGGCTGAGTTTCTGCCAAAACTGCGACTTGAATGGCATAACAAGATTGATCATATAGTCAGGAGGAAAGACAATGGCTGTAAAGAAGGTTGGAACACTGATCAAAGAAGCAAGAACCAATGCGGGTATGACCCAGGAACAGCTGGCAAGAAAGGTTGCCGGTGCTACTGCTGCTGATATCGGTAAGGCAGAGCGTGGTGAAAAAGCATTGACTCAGGAACAGCTGAAAGCAATTGCAAAGGCAACTGGCGTAACCCAGAAATCACTGCTGGATGCAGCCAAAGGTACTTCTGCTTCTTCTACCGCTGCAAAGAAACCGGCAGCAAAGAAACCGACAACGGCGAAAAAACCTGCTGCAAAGAAACCAGCGGCAGTTACAGCTTCCAATCTCACTGCAACAGAGAAAAAACTGGTAGAACTCCATAGAGCAGCTACTGCAAAGGACAGAAAACTGGCTAAGACCATTCTTCAGGGCAACTATCAGATTTCAGAGATCTTGTTGGAACTGTTGGGCGGAAAGCTATCCCTGAAACCAAGCAGAGCGATGGTTGGGGATGAGCAGGGAGTCACTGCAGATACTATTACAGATCTTCTTGGTTCGATTATTGGAAACGTTCCGGATGAGAAATAAAGTATAACCAGAAGGAGATGTCCCCCTCCTCTATAGGAGGGGAAAAATACAAGTCTCCGCAGGAATTACGACTTGAATAAAAATGACAGACACAGGCAGGGGCAGAAATGTTCCTGCCTGTGTGGAGGTAACTGGATATGAAAAAAGAGATGAAAAGAAGTAGCGGAATTTTGATGCCGATCTTTTCCCTTCCGTCAAATTGGGGAATCGGAACTCTTGGAGAGGCAGCATATTCCTTTGTGGATTTTCTTGCAGAAGCAGGTCAGAGCTGGTGGCAGATGCTGCCGGTGGGGCCGACCGGCTATGGTGATTCTCCTTATCAAAGCTATTCTTCTTTTGCCGGTAATCCATATCTGATCGATCTGGATCTTCTGATCCGGGATGGATTGCTGAAAGAGGAGGAAGTGGCTGCGTACGATTGGGGACAGGATCCGGAGCATGTGGATTACGGAAAGATGTTTGAGAACAGAAGGAAGATCCTGCACAAGGCGTATCTTCGCGGTATTCAGAAATACAGAGGAGAATTTGGTCGCTTTTACAGAGAACAGGAAGGCTGGCTGGGTGAGTATGCTTTGTTTATGGCTTTGAAAGAACACTATGGTTTCAAAGCCTGGACAGAATGGCCGGATGAGGGAATTCGTCTCCATAAAAAGGATTCTCTGGATATTTGCCGTTTTGTGCTCAGAGAGAGCATGGAGTTTTATGCTTTTCTGCAATATCTCTTTTTTACTCAGTGGGAGAGCCTTAGAGAGTATGCCAGATCAAAGGGGATCAGCCTGATTGGGGATATTCCGATCTATGTAGCGTTGGATTCTGCAGATGTCTGGTCAGATCCGGAATGGTTCCTGCTGGACAGTGATAACCGACCTGTATGGGTTGCTGGTGTTCCGCCGGATTATTTTACTGCGGATGGACAGTTGTGGGGCAATCCTCTTTATAACTGGCCGGCTATGGAACAGAATGGTTACAGCTGGTGGGTAAGAAGAATGAAAGGGGCGGCAAGACTTTTCGATGTGATCCGAATCGATCATTTCAGAGGTTTTGAAGCTTATTGGGCAGTTCCTGCCGGGGCAACAACTGCAAAAGGAGGACAGTGGGTAGAAGGACCGGGGATGAAGGTGATCCGGGTTCTGAAAGAAGCATGTCCGGAGATTGATTTTATTGCTGAGGATCTTGGCTACATTACAGAGGAACTGCAGGCATTTCTGGAAGCATCTGAATTGCCGGGAATGAAGGTTCTGGAATTTGCTTTTGATTCAAGAGAGGCAGCGGATTATAATCCGGATACTTATCCTTCTCACAGTGTCTGCTATGCGGGTACTCACGATAATCCACCACTGGCACTCTGGAAAGAGGAGGCTGATCCGGCAGATATTCAGCTGGCTCTTGACTATCTTGGACTGGAATCTAAAGAAGGACTGGAATGGGCCATGCTGCAGGCTGGAATGAGATCGGCCAGCAATCTTTTTGTGGCACAGATGCAGGATTATCTGGAACTGGGAGCGGGCAGCCGACTGAACCAGCCAGGAAAGATGGGCGGTTTCTGGTCCTGGAGAATGAAAGCAGGAGCAGCAGATGGAAAACTGGCTGAAAAAATTGCTGCGCTGACAAGAGAAACAGGCAGGAATCCCACGCCGCGGCAAGAACGCTAGAGGCGTTCTTGAACGATATACGCGAAAAAGCTGACACGGAATCGTTCCATGTCAGCTTTTTGCGTCTCGTTATGGACTTTAGTCTGGTGAGCCCATTGGAGTTTTTCACTGATCCGAAAAATGGAAATGGGCGAATCAGTCTTCGTAATCAATATAATCGTCTTCCGGCATGATGCATGCAGCAAGGATATAAGCCAGTAATCCGCTGCCACCCATGCAGCAGAATAAGATCAGAGCAACGCGGACGATTGTGGAATCAATTCCGAAATACTCTGCAATACCTCCGCATACACCAGCGATTTTTTTGTCATTACTGCTTTTACATAATTTTTTCATAAACAGGTCCTTCTTTCTTCTCTATCATTCGGAAGCTGTCGGCTTCCTGGGTAATTGTTTCTGATAAGTCTATTATAGGTGAAAGTGACTGAAAAAAACAGGTCATTTTTCGAGGAATAGGTGTTTCTATTATGTAAAAATGGAGAAAATGTACTATAATAGTACATGCAGTTGAGGAAATACTGGAACAGGAGGCGGTATGCTATGAAATGTTTTGAGATAAAATCTGAATTTGATGGACTGAAGCTGGAAGCTGCGATGATCGAACCGGCAGGGGAGCCGAAAGCGATCATTGCGATTTCCCATGGAATGTGTGAACACAAAGAGCGCTATTTTGATTTCATGGAATTTCTTGCAGAGGCAGGTTATGTCTGCGTGATCCATGATCACAGGGGCCATGGTGGAAGTGTAGAGAGTCCTGAAGATTACGGATACTTTTATACAGAGGATCATCATGGTATTGTGGAGGATCTTCATCAGGTGATCGCCGGAGTCAAGGCGGAATATCCTGATCTTCCGGTATATCTTTTCAGTCACAGTATGGGAACACTGGTAGCAAGATGTTATATCAAAAAATACGATTCAGAGATTGAGAAACTGGTCCTCTGTGGTCCTCCTACCAGACTGGCAACGGTAAGATTCGGCCTTGTGGCAGGCAAGCTGATGAATCCTTTTGTGAAGAAAAAGAAAGCCAATCTTTTGTTAACCCTTATGGCATTCGGATCTTATCCGAAAAAATTTCCGGAGGGAGAATCCTGGCTTTCTAAAAACCAGGAGAACGCAGAGGCTTATGGTGCAGATCCGATGTGTAATTTCTTCTTTACTACCAACGGCTATATCAATCTGGCAAAGATGCAGATCGATGCTTTTGTTAACAAAGACTGGAATGTGCAGAATCCGTCTCTTCCAATCCTTCTTATTGCCGGAAGTGAGGATCCGGTAATCCAGAGTAAGAAACTTTTCAGGGAACTGGTGGAGTTCCTGAAAGAGACAGGATATAAGAATGTGTATCATAAGCTCTATACGGGATTACGACATGAGCTCCTGAATGAGAAAGAGAATATGATGATCTATAAAGATGTGTTGCGGTTCTTCGAAAAATAAACCATAACAAAAAAGAAGCCTGATCGATATGATTTTTTCATCGATCAGGCTTTTAGTGAATTTCCTGTAATTTCATGTTGTACACCTTCGCTTTCTTTAATTATGAGTGGTGGCTAATTATTTTTTCGGACCGTACCTCCCTGGATTATTTGTTTTGGTTTGGTTTTAAAAAATTTAAGTAATTGTTGGACCGTACCTCCCTGGATTATTTGGGTTTGGTTTGAAAAATTAAGTAATTGTTGGACCGTACCTCCTTGGATTATTTGTTTTGATGGAATGTAACTATTTCATTGGTCCATCCTCCACTTTCTATAGATAAGTCCTTCTTGTAATAAATATAGTGGCTTAACCAGTTGTTCTTGTGAAGAAGTTGTTATCTATTTGATGGTTTTATATTATCTCATAATAATAATAATGTCAATAAGAAATCAGAAAATAATTGAAAAATATTTTAAAACACAGATAAATAGTGATGGATAACATATATAACTGATAATAAATGGCGCCGCCGCGAAAGTATCAGACAGGATGACGCGTCGGAATTGTATTCTTTACAAAGAAATCAAAAGGTGACACAATACAAACAGGATTCCATATATGCCCTGGTCAGCAAAGATGGAGGCCTGAACATTAGGAAATCAGTAAAACAAAAGGTATTAGACCAGAAGAAAGGAAGAAAGATATGAACGATACATTAAAAGTATTAGAGAACAGAAGAAGCTGCAGAGCATTTAAACCGGACATGATCAAAAAAGAAGAACTGGATGCCATCCTTCGTGCAGGAACATATGCTCCGACAGGTATGGGAAAACAGGCACCGATCATCATTGCTGTAACTGATAAAGAGATGCGTGATAAGATCTCTGCAGAAAATGCAAAGATTATGGGCGTGAATATCGATCCTTTTTATGGAGCACCGGTTATTCTGATCGTCCTGGCCAATAAAGCAGTTCCAACTTACCTGTATGACGGAAGCCTTGTTATGGGTAATCTGATGAATGCAGCTGAGAGTCTTGGCGTTGCCAATATCTGGATCCACAGAGCAAAAGAAGAGTTCTCTTCTGATTTTGGAAAACAGATTCTGGCAGATCTGGGAATTGAAGGAGAGTATGAGGGTATCGGCCATTGTGCTCTGGGTTATGCAGTAGCACCTGCAAAGGAGCCTGTAGCAAGAAAAGAGAATTATATCTATTATATCTAAATACTTGACGGGTGAGGTTAGTACAGATGCCAAAAACAACTGAAGGAAAAGACATTAAAAGAATCGGTATCATTGCTGCCATGGAAGAGGAGATCCGGATTCTGAAGATGCATATGGCAGATTCGCAGATCCGGTCAATTGCGGGAACGGAATATTGTTTCGGAAAAATCGGAGATTATGAAGTTGTTCTCATGCAGTGTGGGATTGGCAAGGTCAGTGCAGCACTTGGAACCCAGGCTATGATCCTGGAATATCAGCCGGATTGCATCATTAATACAGGATGTGCTGGTGCACTGGCGGCAGGATTGAAAATCGGCGGGATGGTTGTAGCAACGCAAACCGTTGAGTGGGACATTGATATGCTGGCAATCGGATTTCCGAGAGGATTTGTTACTACAATGAACGGAGTCCTGATGCAGGCAGATCCTGCTGTTTCAGAATGGATCGCAGCAGCGATTCCTTTCGATGTACAGGTGTCCAGAGGGTTAGTAGTATCAGGTGATCAGTTTGTTTCTACACCGGAGCAGAGGGAGATCATTCTTGGAAGTTTCCCGGATGCCCGTTGTGCTGAGATGGAAGGCGGTGCCATTGGACATGTCTGTGCACAGAATGCGATTCCATTCGCGGTTGTTCGTTGTATGTCTGATACGGCAGACGGAGACAGTGATGTGAATTTCGCTCTGTTTGTGAAAGAAGCTGGCGAAAAATCAGCGGAGATTCTTTTATCTCTGTTGAGCAGAGAAACTGCGTGATCATGAGCATGAAGCGGAGCGGAATGCGAATGTCCGCTTTGCTGTCTGCTTTTCCATGATTTAGAAAGAAGGTTTTAGGATATGAAACAGATTGTATTGGGAACAACCGGTATTACAGTTCCACAGAATGGATTCGGTGCACTTCCGATCCAGCGAATCTCTGAAGAGGCAGCAGTTGCGATCCTGAGAAGAGCCTATGCTGGCGGAATCCGTTTTTTTGATACTGCAAGAGCGTATACAGACAGTGAGAGAAAGCTGGGACTTGCATTTGGAGATGGTTTTGTTCCAAGAGAAGAGCTTTATATTGCTTCTAAAACAATGGCAAAAACTCTGGAAGAGTTCCGCAAAGATCTGGAGACCAGTCTGGAACTGCTGAAAACAGACTATATCGATATCTTTCAGTTTCATTGCGCAGGACAGGTATACTCACCGGGAGACGGCTCAGGTATGTATGAGTGTATGCTGGAAGCGAAAGAACAGGGAAAGATCCGCCATATCGGCATGAGTGCACATAAGATCCAGGTTGCCATTGATGGTGCAAAGAGCGGTCTTTTTGAGACAATCCAGTTTCCGTTCAGCTATATTGCAACAGAAAAAGAACTGGAACTGGTACAGATCTGTAAAGAGAATCAGATTGGCTTCATTGCTATGAAAGGTCTGGCTGGCGGTCTGATCAATAACTCCAAAGCAGCCATGGCTTTCATGACTCAGTTTGATCATGTGATTCCAATCTGGGGAATTCAGAAAGAATCAGAGCTGGATGAGTGGCTCTCCTATATGCAGGACACTCCTGTGCTCACTGAGGAACTGAAGGCATTTATGGAGAAGGAAAGAGGTGAGCTGAACGGAAACTTCTGTCGTGGCTGTGGTTATTGTATGCCATGTCCGCAGGGGATTGAGATCAATACCTGTGCCAGAATGTATCTGATGCTTCGTCGTGCTCCATCCGATATGTGGCTGACAGAGGCTATGCAGGAGAAGATGAAGAAAGTCGAGACCTGTATTGGCTGTGGAAAATGTGCGAAGAAATGTCCGTACGGACTGAATACTCCGGAAGTCCTGAAGTGGAACCTGGAGGATTACAAGAAAGTACTGAAAGGTGAAGTGAAAGTTACTGCAGAGTAAAAAGGCAAAAGCTTTCAGAACAATAAAAAGAAAAAGGCGATATCAGTTTTGTTTGAGCTGGTATCGCTTTTTTATTGTATCTGACGTAATAGTCTTATTTTGTAGCGCTTTTGGTCGTACAATACTGCTTTCTGTAATCGGTATTCTGGGATGGAGAAGTGTATCTGTCAAACATATGGCTGATGAGGCTCTCACATCTCCTGCTGAGTACAGTAAACATTACGCGTTGATCACAGGTGACAGCAACGAACAGTTCTGGAGTCAGGTGTATGAAAGTGCTAAAGAGAGGGCTGCTGAAGAAGGGGCTTATGTAGAGTGGTTTGGTAAAAACCTGGCGGTCAGTTATTCAGTTACGGATCTGACAAGAATGGCTGTTAATGCTAGTGTGGATGGGATCATCCTTCAGGCTACAGATAATGAGGAAACAAAGGAGCTCATTGATAGGGCTGTAGAACTGGGAATTTCGGTGGTCACTGTTTTGTCTGATTGTCAGATCAGCAACCGACAGGCCTATGTTGGCGTGAATAATTATGATGTGG
>JAKSRN010000084.1 GCA_024403585.1 Lachnospiraceae bacterium
CCCTCAAAAAGAACCTTGTTGATCGTCTCAACGATCGGCATCTCCACTCCATATTTCTCAGCCAGCTTCAGTCCGGCTTTTGCAGAATGGATTCCCTCTACTACCTGGTGTACCTCTGCTACCGCTTCTTCCATGGTCTTTCCCTGACCCATAAGGAAACCGCAGCGTCTGTTACGGCTGTGTACGGATGCACAGGTTACGATCAGGTCGCCGATTCCAGTCAGACCATTGAAGGTCTCGATCTTGCCTCCCATGGCAATTCCCAGTCTTGAGATCTCAGCGATTCCTCTGGTAATGAGTGCTGCCTTTGTATTATCTCCGCAGCCCATACCGTCTGCAGCACCTGCAGCCAGAGCGATGACATTCTTCAGAGCCGCTCCAACCTCAATACCCAGCATATCTGAGCTTGTGTAGACACGGAAAACAGGGCTGGAACAGAATTCCTGAATCGCTACCGCTGTTCTTCTGGAATGGGCACCGGCAACAATGGCTGTCGGAAGACCTCTTCCAACCTCCTCTGCATGGGTCGGTCCACAGAGAACCGCCACATCTGCCTGCGGTATCATATCCTCCACCACATCTGACATAGTCATCAGGGTGGATTCCTCAATTCCTTTTACAACACAGGCAATGATCTGATTCTTCTCCACATACTTTACCATCTTTCCGCAGGTTTCGCGGACAGCAGGTGACGGAACTGCCAGAACCAGCATATCCATAGCCTTGATCGCTTTTCCCATGTCACTGGTAAAAGAAACATTGGAGGAAAGCTTTACTCCCGGAAGTTTATCAGTATTCTCACGGTATTTTTCAAATCGCTCGGTGGTTTCCTGTCTGTGGGACCAGAGAATCACTCTGTGTCCGTTATTGGAAAGCAGCCACGCCAGAGCTGTTCCGAAACTACCAGAACCAATCACTCCGATATTTGCCATATGATCAACTCCTTTTATGCTTTCGGTTTACCGAAAATATAAGTTTTACGTTCTTCTCCCTTCAAAAGTCGCTGGATATTTCCACGGTGTTTGATCCATGCCAGCGCCACCAGAAGACCTACGATCACATACATCTCTGTAAGCAGATTCTGGCTAAGCGGATAGGCACCGCTCTGACCGAGAATGATCACACCTACCAGAAAGCTTAATGTTCCGGTAAGAGAACCCAGAGACATATATTTTGTGATCAGAAGACAGCCAGCCAGGAAAAGAAGTCCCACCAGTACCAGTCTCCAGTCACCGAATGCCAGGACCATTCCTCCGAAACAGGCAATACCCTTGCCCCCGCGAAAGCCCATATAAAATGGGAAGATGTGTCCTAAGATTACGCCTGCAGATGCATAGACCCGAAGAAGGAATACCAGATCCGGATGAGAATTTTTGAAAATGCTTCCTACAAGAACTACAGCCAGAATGCATTTTAAAACATCACAGATGGCTGTGAGCAGACCTACCTTCTTGCCAAAAACACGGATGGCATTGGTTGTGCCGGCATTACCGCTTCCCTGTGTACGAATGTCTACGCCACTGGAAATTTTACCATAGATATAGGAAGTCTGAAAAAGACCGAATATATAACCGATCACCAGACAGATCAGTCTTACTGTAAGATTATTCATTCTCTCCTCTTTCCCTGACAATGAATTTCAATGCAGTTCCCTTAAATCCGAAGGAATCACGGATTCTGTTCTCCAGATAACGCAGATAGGAGAAATGCATCAGCTTTTTACTGTTTACAAATACTACGAATGTCGGCGGTTTTACTGCAACCTGAGTCATGTAATAGATCTTCAGACGTTTTCCTTTGTCTGACGGTGGCTGCTGAAGAGCAACTGCCTCAGTAAGGATCTCATTGATGACACCTGTTGCGATACGAAGTGTCTGATTCTCCAGAACCATATCCACTGTCTCATACAGTTTTGGAAGTCTCTGTCCTGTTACAGCGGAGATGAAAAGGATCTCTGCGTAAGGCATAAAGGACAGTGTGTTACGAATCTTTTCTGTGAACTCTTTTACACTCTTGTCATTCTTCTCGATGGCATCCCACTTGTTAACGGCAACGATGATACCCTTGCCTTTGTCATGGGCAATACCGGCGATCTTAGCATCCTGCTCTGTAACACCCTCTGTTGCATCGATCACAACGATGACAACGTCTGCTCTCTCAACAGCAGTTACTGTACGGATGATACTGTAGCGCTCGATGGACTCTTTGATCTTGCTCTTTCTTCTTAAGCCGGCTGTATCGATGAGAATGTAGTCTCTTCCCTGCCAGCGGACCGGAGTATCAATGGCATCACGGGTGGTTCCTGCAATGTCAGATACGATCACACGGTTCTCACCGGTCAGTTTATTGATGATGGAGGATTTTCCAACGTTTGGCTTACCAACGATGGCGATCTTAGGAGTATCATCCTCCTCTTCCTCTGCAGCACCGTGTGGGAACAGCTCCACTACTTTATCCAGCATATCGCCGAGGCCCTGTTTACCCTGGGCAGAGATTCCGATCGGATCTCCGATTCCGAGGTTGTAGAACTCATAGATATCCATCATCTGTTTTTCATAATTATCTACTTTATTGACAACCAGAAGTACAGGCTTGCTGCATCTTCTGAGCATGTCAGCTACTTTGGAATCTGCATCAACAAGTCCCTGTCTTACATCGGTCAGGAATATGATGACATCTGCAGTATCCATGGCGATCATCGCCTGCTCACGCATCTGTGAGAGGATGATGTCGTTACTGTCCGGCTCAATACCGCCGGTATCGATCAATGTAAATGTCTTGTCCAGCCAGTTAACATCTGCATAGATACGGTCTCTGGTTACACCAGGTGTATCCTTTACAATAGAGATGTTCTCACCCGCCAGAGCATTAAATAAGGTAGACTTACCTACGTTAGGTCTGCCAACTACTGCTACTATCGGTTTGCTCATACATCTGTCTCCTTCTGTGATTCGTCTGTCTGTTTCTGTCGAGGACTGCCTCGCAGAAATCCGCACCGGTGGTATCCACCACCTGGATCCTGATCTGAAGTTCTTCTTCCAGCTGGTCGACAGTTACATCATCCAGGAAAACACTCTCCCCGGAACGAAGCATGTTGCAGGGAAGAAGGAGGCGTTCGCCAAGTTCCTTTCCCTTCAGCTGTTTGATCAGGTCCTGACCTGTGATCAGGCCGGATACGGTAATATTTTCTCCAAAGAAATCATTCCTGATTTCATATACTTCTGTTTTCAGTTTCGGATATTTTTTGCTGATCAGATCCAAAAGACTCTGGATCCATGGACCTGCCAGACGGCCGGTGGCGATTGAGATGGATCTCTCTTCGTCATCTCCGGATCGTGTCTCCAGAGCTTCCTCCACCTCTTCTTTTAAAAGACGGAGCATGCCGACACCATTCTCCAGCTGAATATATCCATCATACCGGTCAGCTTCCGGAATCTCCCGTTCAGCAAGCAGATACCATTCATCGGAAACATGGACAAAGTGGGAGCCATGCTCTTCAAACAGTTTTTTCTGCCAGCCTTCCACCAGATCAATGACCTTCTCTGCATCTTCCTTATTAAAAGGCTCTAAGGGATAGAGGCCGTCTCTGTATTTGGAAAGTCCAACCGGAACCACCGAAACACTCTCAATGGATGGGATGAAAGGAACCAGGTCGGATATAGTCCGGTTCAGTTCCTCACCGTCATTGATATTCTTGCAGAGTACCACCTGTCCGTTGATGGTAATTCCTGCCTCTGCAAGTTTTTTTGTTTTCTCCAGGATATCACCGGCAAAGCGGTTATGGAGCATCATGCAGCGCAGTTCAGGATTAGTGGTCTGGAAAGATATGTTAATGGGCGACAGATGATACTTGATCAGTCGGTCAATGTCTGCCATCTTCATATTGGTCAGAGTCACATAATTACCCTGCAGGAAGGATAATCTGGAATCATCATCCTTAAAATATAAGGTCTCACGCATGCCCGGAGGCATCTGATCGATGAAGCAGAAGATACAGTTGTTGCTGCAGGACTGGTATTCACCCATGAGATTGTTCTCAAACTCAATACCAAGATCTTCCATCTCGTCCTTCTCCACTTCCAGTTCCCATTCTTCGCCGGAAGCTTTTCGGAGGAGAATCTCTACGTACTCATCCTGAAGCAGGTACTGGTAATCAAATACATCTTCAATTTTCTGTCCGTTGATCCGAAGGAGCTCATCACCCGCTTCGATCTCAAGTTCTTCTGCAATGCTGCCCGGCTGTACCAGGCGAACAATATGACGATTCTTTTTCAATGGATCACCCTCTGTTTTCGGTAGTCTGAGAAAAGTTGCGTCTTTATAAACATTGACCACGGGAGTGCGTCAAAGACGCACTTTGTTCATTTCCTTTTATAAAGAAAAAACTCTTCCTGTTCCATGTAAATAAGCATACTATCGCATATTACACAAACCATACTATAGCAAGGAAAGAGGCAAAAAGCAAGGGGGAACCATTGACACTTTTTTTTATCCGTGTTATAAATAAATCGGTTGACTATGTAAAAAAATGTTATAGCAAAACCATGGTCAGACCCGCAATTATGAATATTTTACAGTGAAATTGTCGAAATATTCTCAAACTGATATTTGAATATTCCGTAAGAAAGAGGTTATTATGGCTAATCTTGATTCCCTTTTACATTCCATTCCCGCTGCTCCTTTGAAGCTTGTTGCAGTTCCAGGATGCGAAGAGATGGCAAAAATTGTTGACGAACATCTTGTTTCTTTCCGAAAAGATATCGTGAAGATGAACCCTGGTAAAGCAGATATTTTCGGTTATGCAGAGGATTCTTACCTTGTTCCTTGCAAGTGTCCTCGTTTTGGTTCAGGTGAAGCGAAAGGTATTCTGACAGAATCTGTTCGTGGTATGGATCTTTTCATCCTCGTGGATGTATGTAACTACAGCATGACATATAAGATGTTTGGTCATGAGAATCACATGTCTCCGGATGACCACTATCAGAACCTGAAGAGAATTATCGCAGCTGCCAACGGTAAGGCACATCGTGTCAACGTGATCATGCCTTTCCTGTATGAGAGCAGACAGCATAAGAGAACTTCCAGAGAATCCCTTGACTGTGCAATGGCTCTTACAGAGTTAAAGAATATGAATGTTTCCAACATCATTACCTTTGATGCACATGACCCACGTGTCTGCAATGCGATTCCTCTGAAGGGATTTGACAACTACTTCCCTACCTATCAGTTCCTGAAAGCGCTGATCAAAGCTGTACCGGATCTTGATATCTCCAAAGAGCATCTGATGGCAATCAGCCCGGATGAGGGAGCTATGTCCCGTGCCGTATATTTCTCCGGCGTTCTCGGTGTAGATATGGGTATGTTCTATAAGAGACGTGACTACTCTAAGATTGTGAATGGAAAGAACCCAATCGTTGCACACGAGTTCCTGGGTGATTCCGTAGAAGGAAAAGCCGTTGTTATCATCGACGATATGATCTCTTCCGGTGAGAGTATGCTGGATTGTGCAAAACAGCTGAAAGAGCGTGGCGCTTCTGATGTATTCGTATGTGCTACCTTCGGTCTCTTCACTGACGGACTTGCTAAATTTGATGATTACTATGAGAAGGGTTATATCTCCAAGGTTATCACAACTGACCTGATCTATCAGACAGAGGATCTCAAGTCCAAACCATGGTATGAGCCAGCTATTATGGGCAAATACATGGCTAACATCATTGATACCATGAACCATGACGTATCTATTGAGAAGGTTCGTGATACCACCGGTAAACTGAACAAGCTGATGAGCACTCATAAATAATCTGATTCAGAGAATATGGAACAAATTTATGTATAAAAAAACCGAGGCAGCAGATGCCTCGGTTTTTTGTTCAAAAATTTAGTCAGCTTGCAATCTCACTGTGTTTGAGTAAACAATCTGTCCGTTTTCTCCTGTAAGCTTGCAGCGGTAGTGGTGACCACTATTGGATTTTGCCTTTGTCAGAGTGATCTCTGCTGTGTCTGCTCCTGCAACAGAGCTCTTGAACCATTTCACTCCATCCTTTGAATAATACCACTGATAGCTGTTTACATGAAGGGCTTCCACAGAGAAGGTGACAGTCTGTCCCAGCTCTGCTTCAACGGATGCCGGCTGCCTCAGGATCACGATTCCCTCCAAAATCTCTATGCCGGCTGTCTCGGAAAGGATCACATCTCCCTCGATTCCGGTTACCCTGCAGCGATAGATATTTGCCATATTGGAAGAAGAGATTTTCAGCGTAATCTCTGATGTATTATATCCTTCTACGGTACTCTTATACCACTTCACGCCGTCTTTACTGTATTCCCACTGGTAAGAAGCTGCATTCTTAGCTGTTACGCTAAAGTGAACACTGTCTCCTTTATAAGCTTTCACATCTGCCGGATTCTTCGTGATACTCACCGGTGAACGGAGGATGATGGCGGCTGTATCGGATTCCACTTTAGCTCCGTCTTTTCCTGTAACAATACACTTATATCGATTTGTTTTATTCGTGGAATTGATTTTGATCGAAAGGCTGTCAGTATTCGCACCGGTTGCTGTACTTGTAAACCATTTTATTCCGTCTTTACTGTAAACCCACTTATAACTGAGCCCGGAGCCTTTTGCCTCCAGGCTGAAAACAGCTGTATCACCGATCATTCCCGTAAAATCCTCTGGCTGTTTTTCGATTACAACTGCTGTATCTTCAGGCTCCTCTATTCCCTCTTTGATGGAATCATAAGACATTTTCACCAGTCCCTGATCGGTTGCTGCTGCTTCTTTCGTAGTTCCAATGGCAAGATAGAACATATTCTCTTCCAGCTTAAAGCCATGGATCTGAAGATCTGCAACAGAAGTGTCGGACCATGCTCCCGCTGTATCCAGATTGTAGAGCAGTTTCAGGGAGGAGGTTTCCGGCTGGAAGCGGAAGAGACTTTTTCCGTTGGATACGTAGAGTCCGTCTGCATTGGCGCCGAAACCTGTGGATCCTGTATAATCCGGGATCTGTGCCAGACGGCGGGCAAAATTATTTTTCCAGCTGCAGATATATCCATCCTGGTCTACATAATAGATGCTTCCCTGATACAGTTCGAAGGCTGATGTTGCTTCTCTCCAGATATAATCTTCGTAACGTTTATCATTCGGTGCTGTATTCCAGTCAGATTTTGTATGTCCTGTGGCTGCCATTCCATCAGATGACAGCAGCAGATTCTTATGACTGACGCTTCCGAGCATACCATCATCCCAGGTACAATCCACATGATACTGGACGCCATCAATGGTCACAATATTCCATACATGTCCCAGATCCGGTGACTCACAAACAGTAGTGGCAATTCCCAGACGGTTCATCAGTACCATATAGGCCTGTGCATAACCCTCGCATACTGCCCACTGCTCTACCAGCGCACCATACGCTGTATTGGTTTCATATCGTTTTGCATTCAGATTCAGATCTGCATTGGCAAATTCGCACCAGGAAAGCAGGCGATCATGCACAAGAAGGGCTTTCTCTACAGAGGTAAGGGCATCATTTCCCTCAATTCCCTGAAGCAAAAGATCTGCCACCGCATCCAGGGTACGATTATCCGGTTTTCCTGTCACCTGGCCTCTCTGATCGGTTACCTTCTGTGCATAGAAGGCTACATATCCATGGTGGGGACTTCCGGCCTCGATCAAAAGACTGCTGTTATTCACAACCTCTGCCAGATTGTGGCAGTCACGGAAGGCCAGCTCCTGGATTCTTTCAAGTCCTGCCGGAAGGATCACTTTGCGGATTTCTTTGCGAAGACTGCTCCATGGCACTTCCTTTCCGGCTGGCCAGCTAAGGGCTCCTGTTCCCTCAATGGTCAGAACTCCTTCCTCATCCAGTTTCCATGTCAGATGA
>JAKSRN010000085.1 GCA_024403585.1 Lachnospiraceae bacterium
CAAGGATTGGCTCGAACGCCTGGATACCCAGACGATGCAGTGTAGGTGCACGGTTCAGCATAACCGGATGTTCTTTAATAACATCTTCCAGTACATCCCATACAGCTGGCTCCAGCTTTTCTACCATCTTCTTAGCATTTTTAATATTATGAGAAGTTCCGTTTGCTACGAGTTCTTTCATAACGAATGGTTTGAAGAGCTCGATTGCCATTTCTTTCGGAAGACCACACTGATAGATTTTCAGTTCAGGTCCTACGACGATTACGGAACGTCCGGAATAGTCAACTCGTTTTCCAAGCAGGTTCTGACGGAAACGTCCGGATTTACCTTTCAGCATATCGGACAGAGATTTCAGTGCTCTGTTTCCAGGACCGGTTACCGGACGTCCACGACGGCCGTTATCGATCAGGGCATCTACAGCTTCCTGCAGCATACGTTTCTCGTTTCGAACAATGATATCAGGAGCACCAAGCTCCAGAAGTCTTTTCAGACGGTTGTTACGGTTGATAATTCTTCTGTACAGGTCGTTCAGGTCGGAGGTAGCAAAACGTCCACCATCCAGCTGAACCATAGGACGAAGATCTGGTGGGATAACCGGGATACATGTCATGATCATCCACTCAGGACGGTTGCCAGACTCACGGAAGGACTCTACAACCTCAAGACGTTTGATGATACGTGCACGCTTCTGACCGGTAGCACCTTCCAGCTCTGCCTTCAGTTCAGCTGCATCTTTTTCAAGATCGATAGCCTGAAGCAGTTCCAGAATGGACTCAGCACCCATACCTACACGGAAGTTATTTCCATAAGACTCACGTGCTTCCTGATATTCTCTTTCAGTCAGCACCTGTTTGTACATCAGTCCGGAATCAGCTGCATCAAGTACGATGTAGCTTGCAAAGTAAAGAACTTTTTCCAGAATACGTGGTGATAAGTCAAGGATGAGTCCCATACGAGATGGGATTCCCTTGAAATACCAGATATGAGATACAGGAGCTGCAAGCTCGATGTGTCCCATACGTTCTCTACGAACAGATGACTTGGTAACTTCTACGCCGCATCGATCGCAGACAACACCTTTATAGCGAATTTTTTTATACTTTCCACAATGGCACTCCCAGTCCTTGCTTGGTCCAAAGATGCGCTCGCAGAAGAGACCATCTTTTTCAGGCTTCAAGGTACGGTAGTTGATGGTCTCAGGTTTTAAGACCTCGCCACGTGACCATTCTCTGATTTTATCAGGGGACGCCAGTCCGATTTTGATGGCATCGAAAGTCATTGGCTGATATGTTTCATTTGCATTGGTTGTTTCTGCCATGTATTCTTTCCCCTTTCTTATTCTTCATCATAAGAATCTTCGAATTCCAGTTCATCATCTTCATAATCACTGTCATCGATGTCATCTTCAATATCCACGAGTTCCTCCCCGGAGAACTCCTGGCGTGTATATCCATGTCTGCCGAAGGATTCCTCATCACGGTTTCCTCTGGAATCTCCCTCAATTACATGACGAAGATCAGTATCACCATAATCTACGCTCTCCATGATCTCGACCTCAGTCTGATCCTCACGAAGAACTCTTACATCCAGACCAAGGGACTGAAGTTCTTTCAGTAATACCTTGAAGGATTCTGGAATTCCTGGCTCAGGAATATTATCACCTTTGATGATTGCTTCATATGTCTTCACACGTCCAACAACGTCATCGGACTTAACTGTCAGAATTTCCTGCAGTGTGTAGGAAGCACCATATGCCTCCAGAGCCCAAACCTCCATCTCACCGAAACGCTGTCCACCAAACTGAGCTTTACCACCCAGAGGCTGCTGTGTAACGAGAGAGTAAGGACCAGTAGAACGTGCATGGATCTTATCGTCTACCAGATGATGCAGTTTCAGGTAATGCATGTGACCGATAGTTACAGCACCGTCGAAATATTCACCGGTACGTCCGTCACGAAGTCTTACTTTTCCATCTCTGGAAATCGGAACACCCTTCCAAAGAGCTCTGTGAGCTTTGTTCTCATCCAGATACTGCATAACATCAGGAGCAAGTGTATCCTGATATTTCTCGCGGAAATCTTCGAAATCCTCGATATTTACATAATCATTGGCAAGTTCAAGAGTATCCTGAATGTCATTTTCGTTTGCACCATCAAATACAGGAGTTGCAACATTAAATCCGAGTGCTCTTGCAGCAAGACTTAAGTGAATCTCCAGGACCTGTCCGATATTCATTCGGGAAGGTACACCCAGTGGGTTCAGTACGATATCCAGTGGACGACCGTTTGGAAGGAATGGCATATCTTCTACAGGAAGTACACGGGAAACAACACCCTTGTTACCATGACGACCAGCCATCTTATCACCTACAGAAATCTTACGTTTCTGAGCGATGTAGATACGAACGGACTGGTTTACTCCAGGAGACAGCTCATCGCCGTTCTCTCTGGTAAATACCTTAGCGTCTACGATGATACCGTATTCACCATGAGGTACTTTCAGGGAAGTATCACGAACTTCACGTGCTTTCTCACCAAAGATTGCACGAAGCAGACGCTCTTCTGCGGTCAGCTCGGTCTCTCCCTTAGGAGTTACTTTACCAACAAGGATATCTCCGGCACGAACTTCTGCACCGATACGGATGATACCACGCTCATCCAGATCTTTCAGTGCGTCATCTCCGACACCAGGAACATCTCTGGTAATCTCTTCCGGTCCAAGCTTGGTATCACGGGCTTCTGCCTCGTATTCCTCGATATGAACGGAAGTATATACATCATCCATAACCAGACGCTCGCTCAGAAGAACTGCATCCTCGTAGTTATAACCTTCCCAGGTCATAAATCCGATCAGTGGGTTCTTTCCAAGTGCCAGCTCACCATTTGCGGTGGAAGGACCATCTGCGATAACCTGTCCTGCCTCTACATGCTCACCCTGGAACACGATTGGTTTCTGGTTATAGCAGTTGCTCTGGTTACTTCTTAAGAATTTTGTCAGATGGTATTCATCTGTGGTTCCATCATCGTTCTTCATGCTGATATCAGTAGAAGTAGAACGAAGGATAGTTCCTGCTTTCTTCGCAACTACACATACACCGGAGTCAACTGCAGTCTTGGTTTCCATACCAGTACCTACTACAGGTGCTTCTGTGGTCAGAAGCGGTACGGCCTGACGCTGCATGTTGGATCCCATCAGCGCACGGTTCGCGTCGTCGTTCTGAAGGAAAGGAATCAGGGCTGTAGCTACGGAGAACACCATCTTAGGAGATACGTCCATGTAATCAAACATGCGTTTCTCATATTCCTGTGTCTCTTCGCGGAAACGACCGGATACATTTCTACGAACAAAATGTCCTTCTGCATCCAGCTGCTCGTTCGCCTGAGCTACATGGTAGTTATCCTCTTCATCTGCAGTCATGTAAACAACTTCTTCTGTTACACGCGGATTAGAAGGATCAGTTACTTTATCAATCTTTCTGTACGGAGCCTCTACGAAACCATACTGGTTGATTCTTGCATAAGATGCAAGAGAGTTGATCAGACCGATGTTTGGTCCCTCAGGAGTCTCAATAGGACACATACGACCGTAGTGGGAGTAGTGTACGTCTCGAACCTCGAATCCGGCTCTGTCTCGGGAAAGACCGCCAGGTCCCAGTGCAGAAAGACGTCTCTTATGAGTCAGCTCACCAAGAGGGTTGTTCTGATCCATGAACTGTGACAGCTGAGAGGATCCGAAGAACTCTTTCACTGCTGCAGTTACCGGTTTGATATTGATAAGGGACTGTGGAGATACACTCTCTAAGTCCTGAGTGGTCATTCTTTCACGTACGACTCTTTCCAGACGGGACAGACCGATACGATACTGGTTCTGAAGAAGTTCTCCTACAGAACGGATACGACGGTTGCCCAGGTGGTCGATGTCGTCATCATTTCCAATACCATATTCCAGATGCATATTGTAGTTGATGGAAGCCAGAATGTCTTCTCTTGTAATATGCTTCGGAATCAGGTCATGGATATCTCTCTTGATTGCAGCCTTGATATCATCCAGATCGGTATTCTCTTCCAGAATCTTTTCAAGAACAGGATAATATACTAATTCTGTAACACCAAGAGATCTTGGGTCGCATTCCAGATCTACCCACTCGGTAATGTCTACCATACGGCTGGAAAGAACCTTGATATTTCTTTCCTCGCCCTGCATCCATACATATGGAGCAGCGGAGTTCTGAATTGCATCTGCGATTTCTCTGGTTACTACTTTTCCTGCTTCTGCAACGATTTCGCCTGTAGCCGGATTTACTACAGACTCAGCAAGCTTGTGTCCAACAAGTCGTTTGTTGAAGTGAAGCTTCTTATTAAATTTATAACGTCCAACTTTTGCAAGGTCATATCTTCTTGGATCAAAGAACATGGCCATGATCAGGCTCTCTGCGCTTTCTACTGCCAGAGGCTCACCCGGACGAATTTTCTTATATAACTCTAAAAGACCTTCCTGATAGTTGGTAGAAGTGTCTTTCGCAAAGCTGGCAAGGATCTTTGGTTCTTCACCAAAAGTCTCTACGATTTCTGCATTGGATCCGATACCAAGAGCACGGATCAGAACAGTGATCGGAACCTTTCTGGTTCTGTCCACACGTACATAGAATACGTCGTTGGAATCAGTTTCATACTCCAGCCATGCACCTCTGTTAGGGATTACGGTACTGGAGAAAAGTCTTTTACCAAGCTTATCGTGCGCGATCGCATAATAGATTCCAGGGGAACGTACTAACTGACTTACAATAACACGTTCTGCGCCATTGATTACGAACGTACCCGTCGCTGTCATCAAAGGCAAGTCACCCATGAATATCTCGTGTTCTTTTATATCACCCGTCTCTTTGTTGATAAGTCTTACTCTTACCTTCAAAGGAGCGGCGTAAGTTACGTCACGTTCTTTACACTGAGCGATGTTGTATTTTGCATCCTTCTCGTCAAATGTAAAGTCGATGAATTCCAGACTGAGCTTACCACTGTAGTCTGTGATTGGAGAAATATCATCAAATACTTCTTTTAATCCCTCGTCAAGAAACCACTGGTAGGAATCTTTCTGGACCTCGATCAGGTTTGGCATCTCCAGGACTTCTTTTTGTCTCTGGTAGCTCATACGCATGCTTTTTCCAGTTTTTACAGAACGAATTCTGTTTTTTTCCATTGACGTTTCACCCCTGTTTATATTTTTATTCATTACTGCACGACATTGTTACTATTTCATATATTTGGACATAGAATGTCAGAATATAGCATCCCTTAGTGTACCATACTCTTTCATCCTTGTCAAATATATTTTTTAAAATTAAAATTTTTTTGTCTTATAACGGGTACTCCCCAGTCCTCTTATAAAACAAAAAACCCATGAATACCTGGAATCAAGTATTCATGGGCAAATAATTCAGGCAAATTATTTAAGAGTAACTTTAGCGCCTTCAGCTTCAAGTTTAGCTTTAACATCTTCAGCTTCTGCTTTAGATACAGCTTCTTTAACTTTGCTTGGAGCTCCGTCAACAACAGCTTTAGCTTCTTTCAGGCCAAGACCGGTAAGCTCACGAACTACTTTGATAACTTTAACTTTGTTTGGTCCAACTTCGGTAAGTTCTACGTCGAACTCATCTTTCTCTTCTTCCTGTGGAGCTGCTGGTCCAGCTACAACAACGCCTGCTGCTGCGGATACACCAAACTCTTCCTCACAAGCTTT
This sequence comes from Lachnospiraceae bacterium, assembly GCA_024403585.1. Classification (GTDB taxonomy): domain Bacteria; phylum Bacillota; class Clostridia; order Lachnospirales; family Lachnospiraceae; genus JAKSRN01. Next base: position 5,737 of record JAKSRN010000085.1, read on the forward strand.
TACAAGATCATTTAACTCTAATACAGATAACTCTTTGATAGCTGCAATAAATTCTGCGGTTGTTAATTTTGCCATTTTAATTTCCCTCCATTAAAAATTTTATGATATTATGGATCCTTCCCGAATCCGTTCTCAGTCCCTGTGGACTACTGGAATTTCTTCCTAAAATGCAAAGACGAAATTATGCCTCTGCTGGTGCCTCAGCTGCGCCTTCGCTATCTTTCTCTGCGATCTGTTTAATAACACGAGCAAAGTTTGCGATAGGAGACTGCATACTTCCAAGGAGTCTTCCAAGAAGTACTTCTCTGGATGGAATCTCGGAAAGTGCCTGAGTAGCTGCTGTATCATTGTAGTTACCTTCTACAACAGATGCAACAAGTTCAAGTTTTGGATATTTCTTAGCGAATTCAGCAAGAATTCTGGCTGGTGCAGTAGCATCAGTAGCGGAAACTGCAAGAGCGTTTGTTCCGTCAAGATGTTTGCAGAGTTCTTCACATGGAGTACCTGCAAATGCACGTTTCATCATAGTGTTTTTGTAAACTTTGTAATGAACACCAGCTTCTCTTAATTCCTTACGCATGATGGTATCCTGCTCAACAGTAAGACCACTGTAGTTAGCGATCAGGACGCACTCTGCATCTTTGATCACGTTAGAAATCTCCTCTACGATTGGCTGTTTCAGTTCAACTTTTGCCATGAATGGTACACCTCCTTATAGATTTTGATATACCGCCGTCAATGAGAAAAAATAAAAGCCTCGCTGTAGACAGCAAGGCTTAGATAGATCCTGTTTGTAGAATACTAAGTCCTCGGTAGGCGTTTTAAACCTTATGCCATACGGCACCTACTGTCTTCGGCAGCGTTCTTTAATACATTATCACATTCAGCATTCAATGTCAAGGATTTTTTCTGTTTTTTTAAACAGGTTTTACATCATAAAGTTCCGAAGGATTCAGGAATTCCAGCCATTTTTTCCCCAGTATGCCCTGAAGGAAAGATATGTATTCCACATAGCTCAGTACTCCATCTGGTGTAAGCAGTTCAAAATCTGTCTGGTACACATTTGCATAAACGTGTGTTTCTTTTAAACCATTCCGCAGATAAAAGGATTTTCGCCGTATTCTTTCAGGAAGATTATCTGCATCTGGCAGCGGAAGTTCGATTTCCAGAATATATTTCTTTCCGGCAAATCTCTCCTGCAGTTTTCGAATCGCACGGCTTCCATAACCGCTCTCCCTCTTTTCTTTCGCGATAGCAAAGTAATCCAGAAGTGCATACTCACCATGCAACATATTGACTGCAAGTCCTAAAAAGATGTCATCTTCTACGATGGCAAGGATTTCCATCTTCTTTTCTTCATATAGTTGTTCCATCAGTTCCCATGGTTTCTTCTCTTCCGGCGGAAAAGCTTCCTTATATAAAGAGATCAGTTCCGAAGTATATGATTCTCCATCTGAGTGAATTTCTAATAATTTCATAATTTCTTCACCCGTCAAGCCATCATATCCGGCCAGGACAAAATTTCTTTTTCTATAATACTTTCATAATCCCCTTCGATATCTTCGCTGCGGCCTGCGGAAAATATATTGGTTTCCGCTCCCCACACTTCTCCATCCTGGTACTCCCAGACATGAAAACTAAGCCCGCGGAACAAAAAATCCAGGCTTCCACATCCATCCTCTTCTGTATAGGTAAAGGTAATTCGCTTTGTATCCAACGCCTGTTTCACTTTATTCAGTCTCATAGTGCGCCTCCTGAGCATATTTTTCGGAAACGATTTTTCCGTCCCCTGTTTTTCTGTCAATCATAGCACACTTTTTCCTTTATGAAAACCCATCCCCGGATTCACCTTTCTGCAGATATTTCGCCCTTGTAGCCATCCCTCCGCGTATATGCCTCTCCTGCTTGTTTAAATCCAGCACACTTCTTGTCTGTCCTGCCAGAGTCGGATTCAACTCTTCCAGTCTGTCTGTGACATCTTTATGGACTGTAGACTTACTGACTCCAAATTTCTTCGCTGCCTCACG
>JAKSRN010000086.1 GCA_024403585.1 Lachnospiraceae bacterium
AGTCCGTCATGCCCCAGCTGAAGCACTCCTGTCTTCTGATTCTTCCTTACATCTACTTCCAGGCAGTCTGCACCCGTACCAAGTGCATAGCGCACAAAGGAAAGACTGTTATCCGGAGTTCCGTCCGCACCGGAATGCGCTGTAAAGAAAACATTCTGTATCATAAATTCTATTCTCCTATATCGCATATGTGTTTCAGATGAACAGGAAATCTTTCGCTATTTCCTGTTCATCTGAAAAAGGCGCCATCGGTTTTCCGATGACGCCTTGCATAAGACTAAAACTCTTATTATTTCTCCCAATCCTGCTCTTTCAGGTTTGTATAGATATATACACCTGCAGATACAGAACAGATCAGGAACATGATAACTGAAAGGGCAGCCGAACGGTTATATGCCAGATACTTGTTGAACTGATCAAACAGAGCAATACCAAGCATCTTCGGTGCATTTCCACCCATTAAGTATGGGGTTGTGAAGGATCCGACATTTGTCATGAAAACAAAGGTGGAAGCAATTACAACATCTTTGACAGACAGTGGAAGAATCATGGATGTGAAAGTTTTCCATCTTCCGGCACCCACATCTCTGGCACCTTCAATAATTGAGTCCGGAATAGCTCCCAGTCCTGCAGTGATCATCATAGCAGCAAACGGGATGTTGAACCAAAGGTTCATGATGATAATACCGCTTGCATGATACATCAGACCAAGTGTGATATCCAGTCCGAACAGAGCACCGATACGGTGGATCAGACCAGAGTCACGGATGATGGTAATCATTGCGTAAACCGCGCACATTGCAGGAACGAAACGCGGAAGCAGGTACAGTGTACCGATCGTTTTTGCAATTTTTGATTTTACAAATCTCAGGTACAGGGCCAGAAGATATGCAACAAAGATTGCAATAAATACTGTTAAGAATACAACCATAAGTGTATATAACAGGTTTTTCAGCTGAGCGGGCTCAGTAAAGAAGTACGTGTAGTTGGAGAATGTAAAGCTACCTGTCTTCTCATCCTTAAAGCTCTGAATAACAGCTGAGATGATAGGATAGGTTACAGTCAGCATAACTACCATGAACGCCGGCAGAACCATACCATAAGCAGCAAGATTTGTTTTAAGCTTTTTACTCATGATGATTCCTTTCGTGTTGTGGTTGAATGATTAGCCAATAGTAGCGATCTCGTTGTCCCATCTCTCGTTGAAGGATGTTCCAAGGTCACCGATGGACATAATACGGAATTTGCTTGTATCCAGATCAGCAACATCCTCATATCCAGTCATATCAATACCGGAAGCGTCGATCAGCGGAATAGCTGCCATATCATGAACAAGGATTGTCTGAGCCTCTTTGGAAAGCATGAAGTCGATGAATGCATAAGCGCCGTCCTCATGAGATCCGAATGTTGGGATACACAGAGTCTGGAAAGATCCTGTCAGAGGATAATCTGTAAGCTGTGTGATTTTGATTGTATCTTTGATCTCGCCGTTTGCTCTCTGAGAAAGGATCATATCAGCCCAGTTTGGACACATATCGATATCACCCTGGTTCAGAAGATCCAGTGTTCCCTGGTTTTTAGCTGGATATACATGAGATCCGCCGGACTGATACATATACTCGTTGAGCTCAGCCAGTTTAGCAAATCCAGGATCCCATTTCTCCATCCAGGACTCATCAGCAGATGTGATTGCTGTAGGATCGTCGATCAGGTTGTAAACAGTTGTTCTTGCGAAGGAATCTCCGGCACCGCCTGTACCTGGCTGGTTGTAAGCGAAACGGCCTGGGTTGTCTTTCATCCACTGCTCAAGGTCTGCCAGTGTCTGTGGTGGATTTGCAACTGCCTCGGAATCATAAGCCAGAACTACAGTTGTTCCACGGAATGGCTGAACATAATCTGCAGCGATAGAGCTCTTAGCAGTAACGCCTGCTGCATTTGGAATTTTAGCTGCGTCAAGTTTAACCAGCTGCTCCTCACCCATCTGAGCAACGATCTTGGACAGGTCATCACCGGAAAGATCAACTACATCATAATCTGTATCTTTCTGACCAGCTTTGGATGCTGCAACGAGCATATCTGTCAGAGCCTGTGTACCTGTACCGGAAAGCATGAATTTCAGCTCTACCTGATACTGATCAGCATACTGAGAATTGTTATTGAACTCCTCGATCAGAGTCTCGTAAATCTGGTTAACGTTCTCAGAACCTGTTGCCCACAGAGTTACTGTCTGTTTTCCGCCATCTGCAGCAGCTGCATCTGAAGAAGCAGCCTCCTCTTTTTTAGATCCGCATCCCACCATAAGAGAAGCAGCCATAACTGTTGCTAATGCCAGTGCACTTGCTTTTCTGAATTTCATATCAAGTTCTCCTTTTCCTTTATTATTTGCAAGGGTTTCACACCCGGACAAATCATCTTTCTTTGACGGAGCAACGCTCCGTCTGATCGGTTTTTGATCATGCTTTGCTGCGAACACCATCTTTAAAGATTGTATGTTTACCGATTGCAAGACTGATCGCATCGCCAACCTCCAGATCCTCAGCCACATCACGGTCAACGAAGCATTTGATAATGTTCTCGCCGTACTGAGCGGTAAGGGATACATAATGTCCCATCAGCATGGAAGTACGTACAGTAGCGTTGAGGTCTGCTTTGTCAGTGCCTTTTACTACGGTCAGATCTTCCGGACGAACTGCGATGGTCTTTCCGTCTGCATCGATAAAGTTCATCTCACCGATGAAGGAAGCAACATGCAGAGTCTGTGGATCGTCGTAAATCTCCTCAGGTGTTCCGACCTGGTCAAATTTACCTTTATTCATAACTACGATTCTGTGGGAAAGAGCCATAGCCTCTTCCTGATCGTGTGTTACGAAGATAACGGTGATACCCAGATCATTCTGGATCTTTTTCAGTTCCTCACGCATCTCCTGACGGATCTTTGCATCCAGTGCGGAGAAAGGCTCATCCAGAAGGAGAAGAGAAGGTTTCAGCAGAAGGGATCTGGCGATCGCAATACGCTGCTGCTGTCCACCGGAAAGCTGTCCCGGATATTTTTTCTCGCTTCCTGACATATGAACCAGCTCCAGCATCTTTTTGATGTCCGGATCATAGGTGCTCTTTGGAATCTTGCGAAGCTTCAGACCAAATGCCAGGTTCTCATAGATGGTCATATGCGGCCACAGGTTGTAGCTCTGGAAAACCATCGCTGTAGGACGTTTCTCAGGTGGAAGAGCGATGATGGACTTTCCGTCAATCGTAATGTCGCCCTCTGTTACATCGAGAAAACCTCCAAGTGTTCTAAGGATCGTGGATTTACCGCAGCCGGACGGGCCAAGGAAGGTTACGATCTCACCCTCGTATACATCAAGATTGATATGCGCAACACCGTCTCCGTTGTCATATTTTTTAGTCATATCCTTGATCTGAAGTTTAATCTTTCGATCACTCATTCGTTGTTATCCTCCAAATTCTTCTTGCCTCAGTATATGAAGACAAATGTTATTTCATCTTGAATCCACCTGCGATTGCTTCCGGTCCAATGTACTTTCTCATAAGGAAGATCATCAGTGCAGAAGGAATGATCAGCAGGATAGCGAATACCGCACCGATCTGTACTGCGGAAGAATCAAGTACGATACCATACATGGCAACAGGCATGGTCTTAATGTTTGCCAGACCTACCAGCATAGTACCCTGTGCCTCCTCCATGGATCCGAGGAAGGTATACAGTGTGGCAACTGAAATACCAGGCATTGCCATCGGCAATGTAACCTTGAAGAATGTTCGGATCGGACCTGCACCAACGTCTCTTGCTGCTTCCTCCTGCTGTCTGTGAACAGAGCGGAAAGCACTGGACGGCAGCCATACCATAAACATCATGGAGTTGATCATATGGATGATGATTACACCCGGATAAGTTCCCATCAGGCCGTATTTATAAAACAGAACGGCAATGGATGTGTAAATACCCAGCTTCGGGAAAGCATTGGTCAGCAGGAAAGAAAGCATGAAGATCTTTCTGCCCGGGTATTTGAATCGAGCAATGGAATATGCTGCCGGAATACAGAAGATCATAGAGATCACGGTTGTGATAACCGCAACCGTAAATGACTGGATGATTGAGGATACCAGACTCTTCTGACCGAATACATAGCCCCACCACTTTAATCCCCAGACTTCCGGAAGAACATGCGGTACCGTATACTCATTGGCAAATGCCAGCATCAGCATGTTCATGAGCGGTCCGTAGAAGAACAGAATAAATACTGCCAGCAGAATAAATTCTAAAAATTTCTTCCTTCCTACTGCATAGTAGAAGCGCTTGGGATTTAGCATTTTAAACATAAAATATTCCCTCCTTTTTCCTACCCCCTTGCGTATCGGTATTTCCGGCTGTTCCTTTCCGTCGATACCGGTACGAAATTAATCCAATAAGATTTTTGCCAATAAAAAAACAAGCCGTCACAAAACAGGGAACTTCCAATGTGGCAAGATCCCAAATTCTGCTCTGACTCGTTTCTCCGCAAGCAATTTCCTATTCAATTAACTGGATTGATAGTATATTACACCAAAATTTTGTCAAAAGCAAGGCATTTTTCACAATACAAAATTCAAACAGCCTGTGTTTTTTCGCTTTTTTCATAATTTATGCGTAATTATCGCTTAAATTTTACAATAATTACAGAGTCAAAATTCTCTCCTTCCCTGTCGTTTTTCGTCAAAATGTGCTATACTTAGTGAACTACACAACACGAAGAGACAGAAGGGAAAAAAAACACATGACTGTTCAGCAAAAAGCATTCGCGGACCTGCTCCTGGACTCACCGATCATCGCTGCCGTGAAAGATGATGAAGGAATGGAGCGCGCCCTCTCATCCGACTGTCAGGTCATCTTTGTTCTTTACGGAACAATTCTCAATATTCATGAAATCATTGACAGAGCAAAACAACAGGACCGCCTGGTCTTTATCCACGTAGATCTGATTGAAGGTCTGAGCGGAAAAGAAATCGCTCTGGATTATCTGAAACAGAAAACGCAGGCAGATGGAATCGTCTCAACCCGCATCCATCTGATCAAATATGCACGGACCATTGGACTGTTTGCCATCCAGCGCTTTTTTCTCATTGATTCTCTCTCATTTGAAAATGTAAAAAAACAGGCTGCTTATGCCGACGCTGTAGACATACTTCCCGGAATCATGCCGAAGATCATCAGAAAGCTTACCGGGCAGATCCGCAAGCCGCTCATCGCCAGCGGTCTGATCAGTGACAAGCAAGATATGATGACAGCTCTCGCCGCCGGGGCCAATGCGGTTTCCGGAACCTGCAGCGATCTCTGGTTCGAATAAACCGGAAGACGCTGTGATCGGGAAGCATTGTCGTCTCATTATTTTCAAAATCTGACACCTTGATTTTTCTATTTTCCTGTGCTAAAGTACAGGTAAGTTCATAAAAAGTTGGAGATATGAGTCAAAGTAAACGCATTTAGTGCATTACTTTGACTTTTTTTATGATAAATCACGCCAAACAGACAGCAGGTAGGCATGCAAAGCAAGGCGTATTATCATGAACTCTGCTACTTATTAAGGAGGGAAAAAAAGAGAATGTATGACATTACCATTATCGGCTGCGGAGTCATCGGCGCATCCATCGCCTACTCACTCTCAGCCTACGATCTGAACGTCCTGATCCTGGAGCAGGAGAACGACGTTGCGATGGGTACCACCAAAGCCAACAGCGCCATCGTTCATGCAGGCTACGATCCGGAACCTGGTACACTGATCGCAAAACTGAATGTAAGAGGTTCCGAAATGATGGAAGACCTTTGCAAAAAGCTTTCTGTCAAATACAACCGAATCGGCTCTCTTGTACTGGCATTCAGCGAGAAGGACAAAGCACATCTGGAGAAGCTGTATGACAACGGCGTTAAGAACGGTGTTCCAGGTCTTCAGATTATCTCCGGAGATGAGGCCCGCGAGATGGATCCACACCTTACAAAAACAGTGGTTGCCGCACTGTATGCACCATCTGCAGCGATCATTGATCCATGGGGGCTTGCCATTGCAGAGGCTGAGACAGCTGTAAGAAACGGCGCAGAACTTCGCTGCAACGCAAAAGTGACAGGGCTTGATCAGAAAGAGGATTTCCTGGTGCTCCATACAACAGCAGGCGACTTCGAAACAAAATATGTGGTAAATGCTGCCGGTGGCTGGGGTCATCAGATCTGTGCCATGACCGGAAAAGAAGAATGGAAAGCAGCTATGGCCCGCGGCGAGTACTATCTGATGGACAAATCCAGCGGCTCTCTGGCAAAACACGTAATCTTCCAGTGCCCGACAGAAAAAGGAAAGGGCGTACTTGTCGCTCCTACCGTTCACGGAAACCTGATCGTCGGTCCGAATGCTACTCCGGTAGACGACCCATACAGCAGAGAGACCACACTTGCAGGTCTTGATGAGGTTGCAGAGGCATCCCGCCTCAGCATTGACGGCATCGATCTTCGTCAGTGTATCCGTAACTTCGCCGGAGTCAGAGCCATCACTTCTGAGTCTGATTTCATTATCCGTCCTGCTGCTGCATGTCCACGCATGCTGCATGTTGCAGGTATCAAATCTCCTGGTTTATCCGCAGCTCCTGCCATCGCAGAGTACTGTGTAGAGCAGCTGGCGAAGATGGGGGTAACCCTGACTAAGAAAGAGAACTGGATCGAAACCAGAGAGCAGATCCGTTTCAAAGAACTCTCTCAGGCCGAGAAAGAAGAACTCATCAAAAAGAATCCGCGTTACGGAAGAGTCATCTGCCGCTGCGAGACAATTACAGAAGGGGAGATCGTTGAAGCGATCCACTCTCCGATCACACCATGCTCCATCGACGGTATCAAGAGAAGAGCCGGCGCAGGAATGGGCCGCTGTCAGGGTGGCTTCTGCGGACCACGTGTACTGGATCTCATCGCCAAAGAGCTGAAGAAATCCCCGTTCGACGTACTGCAGGATGGCGAAGGAACCAAACTTCTGATCAGTGAGACCAAAGGAGGTGCAGCAGAATGAAATACGATCTTGTAATCATCGGCGGAGGCCCTGCTGGTCTGTCCGCAGCAAAAGCTGCCTGGGATGACGGCTGTCGTTCCATCTGTATCGTAGAACGTGACCGTGAGCTGGGAGGAATCCTGAATCAGTGCATCCACAACGGTTTCGGACTGCATTATTTTAAAGAAGAGCTTACCGGCCCTGAATACGCAGGCCGTTTTATTGAGATGCTGAAGAGCACAGGCGTTGAGGTCCGTATCGACACCATGGTACTGGAGATCAAAGAGAACAAAGAAGTTCATGTGATCTCCGCTGCCAATGGCTATGAGGTTCTTGAAGCAGGCGCCGTTGTTCTTGCAATGGGCTGTCGTGAGCGTACCCGTGGCGCCATCGCAATCCCCGGAACAAGACCTGCAGGTGTATTCACAGCAGGAACTGCTCAGCGTTATCTGAATATTGAGGGCTACATGGTTGGAAAGAAGGTTCTGATCCTTGGATCCGGAGACATCGGTCTCATCATGGCTCGCCGTATGACACTGGAGGGTGCCAAAGTTCTGGCCTGCGTTGAGGTTATGCCTTACTCCGGTGGTCTGACAAGAAATATCGTACAGTGCCTGAATGACTTTAACATTCCACTGTACCTGTCCCATACAATCACTGACATCCGCGGAAAAGACCGTGTTGAGCAGGTTGTTGTTGCTGAGGTTGGTCCTGACCGTCGTCCGATCCC
>JAKSRN010000087.1 GCA_024403585.1 Lachnospiraceae bacterium
GCGTGTTCAAAATCGGCGAGGTCCAAAAGACCTCGCCGATCACTGCTTCACACTTTATCCTCTGACTGCTTTTGCCAGTTCAGCAATAAATGCAGGACTGGTACCGCAACAGCCACCGACCACATCAGCGCCACATTCGATCAGTTTTTTCACCTGTACGGCAAACTGCTCTGGCTGCATATCATAATATACGCTGCCATCTGCTGCTGTTTTCGGTAATCCGGCGTTCGGTTTTGCGATCACAGGTACCTTTGCAACTTTTTTCATATCAGCAACAATTGTCTGCAGCTGTTCCGGTCCCACAGAACAGTTCACGCCAACTGCAGCTGCACCAAGCTCCTGAAGAGTTTCCACTGCCTCCACAGCAGTTCCACCGAAAAGAGCTCTTCCATTCTCAGATACTGTCAGTGTACACATCATTGGCAGATCACAGACCGCTGCAGCTGCTTTCACAGCTACCTCAGTTTCCGCTACGCTCAGCATGGTTTCGGCAACAAGCAGATCCACACCTGCTTCTGCCAGCACACGGATCTGCTGACAATAAACATCAAAGAGTTCCTCTTCTTCCATATCACCTAAAGGCTCCAGAAGCTCACCGGTTGTAGTCAGATCACCGGCTACCAGCACATCGCTGCCAACTGCTTTGCGGCTGATGGCAACCAGACTGCTGTTCAGGCGTTCAACCTCATTCTCCAGTTCGTGCTTCTTCAGGCTGATCCGGTTTGCAGAAAATGTAGGCGCATACACGATCTGTGAACCCGCAGCGGCATATTCCTTCTGCAGTTCAATGAGCAGTTCCGGATTTGAGCTGATCCAGTCCTCCACACAGATATTTGCCGGCATTCCCTTTGCCTTTAAGCAGGATCCTGTCGCACCATCCAGAAGAAGGGTACCTTTTCCTGCCAGTTCCTGAAACTCTGATTTCTTCATCTGCTTACCTCTGTAATTATCCCTGAATATTCAGAACATATGGATCATTGTCATCTACAACGATCTTATTCCAGCAATCTTTTGTCTCTGCAGTGATTCCCTCAGTCCATCCTTCGATGGTCTCGGTATAAAGAGTATTCTCGCGCTCTCTGATGATTGTCTCTTTCTGAGCGTCCGTTTTCTCTCTGTCAAAGTTATGATCCATACGGATCACATACAGATAAGAATCACCTTCGATGACTTTATCATACACTTCGCCATCTTTCAGTCCCGGAAGAACATCTTTTACAGCTGTCTCCAGCACATTGTTCTCCTCATCGTAAACACCCTGATTGAAGTGGTACTGTGCAGAATAGCAGTCCTCATTCACAGTGTCTCCGATCTCACCCAGATCAGCACCTGCTTTTGCATTCTTCACATCTTCCAGAACCTGCTCCATCTGCTCTTTTGCAGTTTTCAGTGCAGCTTCATCATCTTTTGGTTTGGCGAGACGAACATAAGTCACAGTAGTCTGTGCAGCTTCCTCATCAGAAACCTCACGATCCACGTTTGCGATCACCTCTGGTCTGATCTTGATCTCAAGAGTCTGTAATTCCAGTGCTTCCTGGATATTCTCCTGAGATACACCCAGTTTCTCCATGGCTTCTGTATTCTTCTCTAAAAATGCCTTCGCTGCCTCCTGAAGCTTCTGCTCCTCTTCCTCGGAAACAGAAACCCCCATCTCCTCTGCATGTTTGCGGATCTCAACAAGAGAGGTCAGATTGTCAACAGTAGAATCCTTGAATGCCTCTCCATAGGTAACACCATCGTCTCCCTCTAAAGACCAGAAGGATTTACCGTCACCTCCGAAATAAGCCAGCATTCCCTGCATCTGTGCATAGGTATTCGCCTGCTCTGTTCTCAGAACATAATTTGCCATTCCGAGAGAAATCTCATCTCCATCTATTACCATTGCAGTCTGAGTTCCGTCAACTGCTTTGTCGCCACATCCGGTTAAAACAGATGCTGCCATTGACATAGAAAGTACTCCGCATACTGCCAGTGTATTGAACTTTTTCATATATGCCTCCATTATTAAAAATTACTCACTATCGCTAATTATATCCTTTATTCCTGTAATGAGCAACTATTTTCACAAACACTACATATCTCTGCCGTGTTTCTTCTCCGGCCAGATCCCCGATTTTCACCGCTCAGATCTCTGCCTTTCGCCAGATTGGAAAACTGTCCGGAATTCAGGTCAGAACCAGGTTCTGAAGTGCCTGCATCAGCTCCTGGATTTTATCCAGCGGGGTCTCCTTCTTCCCTTTATTCAGCCTTGGCCGGAAGATAAAATACGGTACTGCTTCCGGTTTGAATTCCAGCTGTCCGTTAAAATCCTCCACCAGACCTCCGATTCCCTGCACATTGATCGGAGCCCTGGCAAACATGCTGACCTTATAGTGACCCTGAATCTGCTTGATCTCTGTCACATAGGCTTTATGGGCATCCGCCTTGATATCTGCTATCTTTAACAGGTTCTGAACTGATCTTGGCGGTTCTCCGAATCGGTCGATCAGTTCTTCCAGCATATCATCCGCTTCCTCCCGGCTCTCAAGACAGGCGATCCTTTTATAGATATCCAGCTTCTGATTTTCGTTGTAGATATAGGAAGGCGGTATATAGGCATCCATATTGAGATCTATGCTGGTCTCAAAGCTTTCTTGTGCCTCCTCACCCTTTGCCTCTTTAACCGCTTCCCCCAGCATCTTACAGTAGAGATCATAACCCACTGCTTCCATATGTCCATGCTGTTCTGAACCCAGAAGATTTCCGGCACCTCGGATCTCCAGATCCCTCATGGCGATCTTCGCACCGCTTCCCAGTTCCGTATATTCACGAATGGCATGGAGACGCTTCTCTGCCACTTCTTTCAGCTGGCGGTTCCTCTGATACATTAAGAATGCATAGGCATTTCTGTTGGATCGTCCCACACGTCCGCGAAGCTGATAGAGCTGAGACAGTCCCAGCCGGTCTGCTTCATGAATAATGATGGTATTCACATTCGAAATATCCATTCCGGTCTCAATAATTGTGGTTGATACCAGTACATCGATCTCACCGTTGATAAAGCTGTACATGATCTTCTCCAGTTCTCGCTCCGACATCTGGCCATGGGCAAAACCCACACTTGCATCCGGCACAAGCGCCTGGATCTTATTGGTCTGTTCCACAATGGACTGTACCCGGTTATAGACATAGAAGACCTGACCGTCCCTTGCCAGCTCACGGGAAATTGCTTCCCGGACCAGTTCCTCATCATATTCCATTACATAAGTCTGGATCGGCATTCTCTCCAATGGGGCTTCCTCCAGAAGGCTCATGTCACGGATTCCGATCAGACTCATATGCATGGTTCTCGGGATCGGCGTAGCTGTTAATGTCAGCACATCCACATCGGTCTTCATCTGTTTGATCTTTTCCTTATGGGTTACGCCAAATCGCTGTTCCTCATCCACCACCAGAAGTCCCAGATCCCTGAACACCACATCTTTAGAGAGGACTCTGTGGGTTCCGATCAGGACATCCACCAGTCCCTTCTTCAGATCTTCCAGGGTCTGCTTCTGCTGTTTTGCCGTGCGGAAACGGCAAAGCAGATCCACGCGGACAGGGAAATCCTTCATACGCTGGATAAAGGTATTGTAATGCTGCTGGGCAAGAATGGTAGTCGGTGCCAGCAGAACAACCTGCTTATTTTCCTGCACTGCCTTAAATGCTGCACGAATGGCAATCTCCGTCTTTCCATAGCCCACATCTCCGCAGATCAGTCGGTCCATGATCCGCGGGCTTTCCATATCTGCTTTTGTAGCAGCAATGGCGGTAAGCTGATCGTCGGTTTCTTCAAAAGGAAACATCTCCTCAAACTCTCTCTGCCATACGGTATCTTCCCCAAACTGATATCCGGTATTTTTCTGTCTCAGTGCATACAGCTCTACCAGCTCTTTCGCAATATTCTTAACAGCTCCCCGCACCTTCGTTTTGGTACGGTTCCACTCCTGACCGCCAAGCCGGTTGAGCTTTGGTGTTTTTGCCGCATCTGATCCGGCATACTTCTGCAATACCTCCAGTCCGGTAGCCTGGATATAGAGGTTGCTTCCGCCGGAATATTCAATCTTGATATAATCTTTAACGGTGCGGTCCACCGTTACTTTTTCGATTCCCTTATAGATACCGAGACCGTGATTTTCATGGACCACATAGTCTCCGATGGAAAGCTCCGAGAAACTCTGGATCCTGTCACCGGCATTCTGATATTTTTTCTTCTTCTTTTTCTTCTTCTCTTTTCCGAAAATGTCAGACTCTGTGATCATGACAAACTTCTGCATCGGATATTCAAAGCCGTTGGCTGCATAACCATGGGCCACCAGGATCTCTCCCGGTACAAGAACTCTCTCGGCATCCTCTGCATAGCTGACACTCAGTTCTTCATCCAATAATTCTTTTGCCAGACGCTGACCTCTGGTTCTTGACGGAGACAGAAGGATCACCCGGAAGCCGGCCTTCTTCCATTTTTTCAGGTCGTCCACCAGCGTCAGAAACTGTCCGTTGTAAGATCCCATGGATTTCACCTGGATCGGATAGACCGCATTCAGCTCCCAGTCCTTTTTCCGGGGCTCCAGAAGGCTCAGTGAGATACAGTTTCTTCTGTTTAATTCATAGAGAAGTCCGTCTGTGGTCAGCATACGGATGGTATCCTCTTTCTTCACCTGTCCTTTCTCCAGTCGTCGGGCCATATACTCCTGAAATTCCAGGGAGAGGGCGTCCGCATTTTCCCGGATGCGGCCCGGTTCGTCCAGAACGATCGCATAGGATTCGGGCAGATAATCCAGAAGCGAATCTGTCAGTTTTCTGGAATAGCCCCTTTCTTCTTTGCCAATCTCTTCTGTTGCCGGATAGATACAGATCTCCTGAAGATTCTCGATGGAGCGCTGGCTCTCTGCGTCAAAGCAACGGATCGAATCAATCTCATCTCCAAAAAATTCAATTCGCCAGGGGTTCTCTTCTGTCAGATCAAAGATATCCAGAATGTCTCCTCGGATGGCAAACTGTCCCGGAGCCTCTACCTGTCCGCAGCGCTCGTATCCGATCTTCACCAGCTCTTTTGCCAACTCTGTAAGATCTGTTTCTCCTCCCAGCTCCAGAGAGATCCTGTTTTCCAGAAACACGCGAACAGGCAGAAGGTAGTCCATACACCCCCCTGTACTGGTGATGATCGTGACTCTCTCCTGCTCCAATAAAGCTTTTATTCCTTTTATCCTCTGTGTCAGCAGCGCTTTTCCGGAGAGATCCGCTTCGTAAAAGATCAGATCTCTTGCCGGATACAGCAATACATCCGGATCATAGAGGCGGTAGTCCTCATAAAAGGCCCTTGCCTTCAGCTCATTCTCCGATATGATCAGTGTTGTCTTGCACTTCTGGGTCAGATAATCTGTCAGATGTGCTTTCTGCGAATCCAAAGCACCGCTGACAGCCAGTAAACCCTTGTTTTTCGGAAGTTTCCAAAGCAGATCGTCCAGACCTGCCATCTCTTTCAGTGGTGCAGTCCAGGCTTTCATTCCTTCACTTCCATTTCCTGTTCTGTATTCTGCTGTACCGCCTTCTGCTGCACAGCATTCTGTGGTTCTGCGTCCTGCTGCTCTGCCTTCTGCAGCGCGGCATTCTGTGGTTCAGCCTCCTGCTGCATCGCAGCTTCTGCTTCTCTCTGTTTTTCACGCTCAGCAGCGCGGGCTGCACGAGCCGCTGCCTTCGCTGCCTTCTTTGCTGCCTTCGCCTCTGATTCACCCTTTTTATTAAAACGGTTCATTGCCCCATCCAGGTCATCCTGAAGGAAGAGTTCTACAGCTGTCGCTGCATCTCTTATGGCCTCATCCACTTTCACGCGGTCTTCTTTTGAGAATGGTGACATAACAAAATCTGCCAGATCCCAGTTGGCAGGTTTCTCTCCCACACCCACACGGATTCTTGGAAACTTATCTGTGCCAAGATGCTGAATGATACTCTTCATGCCATTGTGACCACCGGCGCTTCCCTTCTTACGGATACGGATATTGCCCGGATCAAGAGAAATATCATCGTAGATGACCAGGAGTTCCGACTCCGGATCGATTTTGTAAAAGTCAACAAAGGCTCGTACAGCCTCTCCACTGAGGTTCATATAGGTCATAGGCTTCATCAGCAGCACCTTCTGGCCTGCAATGATACCCTTTCCATACATTCCTTTTCTGTCAATACCTGAGGAAGGAATCTTGTGCTGATCCACCAGCTCATCGATGGTATCAAAGCCCATGTTGTGTTTGGTTCCTTCATATTTTTTCCCTGGATTACCCAGTCCAACAATCAGATACATGTATTCTCTCCTGTTAAAAGAGAGGCGTGCAACCGATGATGCGCGCCTCTGAATCATTAATTAAAATATACCAGTTCTGCTTCCGGTGGAGTTGTGGATTTGATTGAGATTGCCTGGAATACAGGACCCTGTTCTCCATAAGCCTCCATATACTGCCAGGTTACTTTTGCAGTTACATCAACCCAGCTTCCCATAGGAATCTTTGCTGCATTTTTTGAAAGACAGATATATCCGATGAATGCAGTATCATCTGCACAACAGGTCATCGCTGTACGACCCGGAACAAAATACTCTGCATCAGCCTCTCTGCTCTTAAGGACCATGCCCTTAAAATGCACTGTCTTACCATAATAACGCTGTGGATGATCGCCCAGATCTACATAGAAGATACCATAATCCACATCCTCGATCTCGATCACATCAGCGTCCAAATCATATGGCACAGAATCCTCAAAGATATCTGTGATCTCACGGTTCTTATCCTCGAATACGATTTCTCCGCCCGGATTCACAACCTTGATGCTGCGGCGGAAATTTGCCAGTGGCATGTTCTCATCACAGCGGTTAAACATGATCAGATCTGCATTCTTTACCATCTCTACAAAGAGAGATTTCATATTGTTCATATATACCTGTGCAGTGGTTCCGTCGATTGTGACAATCTGCTGGACAATACCCCATCCTTCAGGCAGCTGCATCTCTTCTTCCAGCTCTTTGACACTCCACAAAGGATTGAACTCCAGTACTACACGGTCCGGATGATATTTTTCCTCCAGCTCCTGCAGTTTTTCCAAAGTAAAATCTTCTTTGCTGTCAATTACCTCCAGCTTTGTATTATAGATCGCCAGCTCTTCCTCATCATATTCTTCCTCACCTTCCTCGCAGGTGATCAGGAGTGTCGGCTCCATGATCTGGAAATAGTCCTGCTGGATCGTGAAATTGATAAAGGTAGTTTTTCCACTCTCAAGGAAACCGGTGATCAGGTATATCGGAACTCTGATTTCATCTTCATTCATATCTATATTCTCCATTCTGTATCGAATGCATCTCCGTTATACGAGATGGAAGAGTTTTTCCAGTTTATCTTCTCTCAGCTGTGCGCCGATTACGCAAAGACGTCCTGTGTACTCCGGCTGTCCCTGGCGGATCTCATACTCGCCTGGAACCAGGTCAAAATACATCCACTCGCCATCAGTACTCTCAACCATACCTTTTGCACGAAGAACGATGCCAACCAGTGTGTCCTCATCAGAAAGCTCCACCATGATCTCTTCCAGTTCTTCTTTTGTATATTTACGATATGTTTCTTTGCCCCAGCTTGTGAAGACCTCATCTGCATGGTGATCATGGCCACATCCGCAACCGTCTCCATGGTCATGATGATGATGCTC
>JAKSRN010000088.1 GCA_024403585.1 Lachnospiraceae bacterium
CAGGAGTCACGACTCTCTTAAGCATGGATCTGGCTGAATATCTGACCCATTCCACATTCAAATACCAGTTCAGGATTATACATTCTGATACCAGGCAGCGGATCACGATTGATCACCACCAGATGCGGTCCTCTGTAATAATCGATCATTCCGGCAGCCGGATATACAGTTAAAGAGGTACCTGCAACGATCAGCATATCTGCATTAGAGAGAGCACGCTGCGCATTCACCCAGGCTTTCTCCGGAAGACTCTCTTCGTACAGCGTAACATCCGGACGGATCATACCGCCACACTCACAATGCGGGATCTTTTCAGTAGATTTGAAGATTGCATCAGCCGGATATGCCTTACGGCATCTGTCACAATAATTACGGTATGTGGTTCCATGAACCTCATAAACCTTCTTGCTTCCTGCTCTCTGATGCAGACCGTCGATATTCTGTGTAACGATCTCTACATTCTTTCCGGCAGCTTCCAGTTCCGCCAGTTTATAATGTGTCACATTCGGCTGGATCTTGCTGGTTTCCAGTTTCTGACGATAGAACTCATAAAACACTTCCGGATGACGATACAGGCAGGTATGACTCAGCAGATATTCAGGAGTAAAACGGTCAAACTGCACATCATGCTGATTATACAGACCATCTTTACTTCGAAAATCCGGAATACCACTCTCAGTCGAAACACCGGCGCCACCAAAAAATACTATATTCTGAGACTGATCGATCAGTTCCTGTAATTTCATGATTTTTTCTTCCATCTTCAGAAATCCCCTTTCTGTTTTTGCTTATAGTTCTTTTTATTATACCATGACGTTTTTTTCTAAGCAATGCGGGAAAGAATGGCAGGCAGTATGGTGTTTAGGGATAGATTTACATGTTAAGTGGTGTTTAGGCGGCTATACAAACAATTACCCTTCGCATGGTGTTTACAGGGAAAATGTGGTAGAGTAAAAAAAGAAACTATCCGTGCGTATAGAGAAAGAAAGCCGGAAATGATTGGGAGGTATGTATGCCGGGATATATTCTGCATCTTACAGAAGCAAAAACGATTGTAAAAGAATTACAACTGGAAGGGTATTCCCTGTCCGATGAATGGGTCAATGCCTTCTATCTTGGAAATCTGCTGCCGGATACCAAGATCAAACGCGAAAAAATCACTTCCCACTTCTGGAATCCGGAAAGCCTGATCAGACAGGCCATCGCCCCTGATCTGGATCGTTTTTTCCAAAAATATCGCTCCCAGCTTAAAGGACCTCTCATACTGGGCTATCTCTCCCATCTGCATCTGGATGCCTGCTTTGTAAATTCTTTCTGGCCATCCATGTGGCTGTTTCTGGATGAAGAGAAAAATCCCGAAACTCTGCAGGAGCACATCCGCTATGCCTGGCTGAAGGTCAGCAACAAAGAGATTCCTGTGAAGGATTTCTTTTCGTCAGCCTACTACTACGGAGACTATTCCAGAATGAACGCCTATCTTCTGAACAAATATCGTCTGAACGTTCCTGTTTATGATTCTGCCCTTGACTGTCCTGTGGAAGAGGTTCATATTGACGACCTGAAAACAGTTCTGGAGGAACTTCAGTATCTCTGTGACACCGTACAACCGGGAGCAGAAAAAGAGCTTACCGTTTTTGATCTGCCTTCGCTGGAGAGATTTATCGCGGGTACTGCTGAAGAGATGGCAGATCTGCTGTTAAAGGAATATCTGTTGCAGTCATGACCGATTTATTTTGATCATCTGTAAAACATGTAAAATTATCTGAATAAAGAAAACCCGATGATCTTTTCAGACCATCGGGTTCGTTTCTTTTACATAATTTTGCAATTGATTACAGAGTTGTAAGATCAACTTTGTAGCTATCATCAGCCACACCATCAACTGTATAATAAGCTGCTTTCTCAGCAGTATTGATATAAATATTCAGAGTTGCCGGTTTGAGACCAGCTTCTTTAACAGCTTTTTTTACTGCGTTCTGAATCTGTGCAGGGGTAAGGGAAACCTCACCCATCTCAATGCTTACAGTTGAAGTGCATCTGGTGGTAGCTGCTTTTTTAGTCTCTGCTTTCTTTGCAGTTGTTTTCTTAGCAACAGCCATTATGATACCTCCTTTAATACTGTTATATCAAGAACGCCTCGGCGTTCTAGCCGCGGCGTGGACAAGTGCCATGCACTTTTCCACTGGCCACACCTGCGATCCGCCGGAGGCTCGAACTTTGATGCAGGATTCTCATGACTGAAATCCTGAAAATCCAACGTCAAAGTTTGATTAACGGGTATCATTATACATAATTATTATGATTTGTCAAACATTCCTCCAAAAACAGTTTCAGGAGAATGTAATTCGTTTTTTCGCTGTATCGATTGCATGATTCGGACACACAAGCTTACACAGATGACAGCCTACACATTTTTTACCCAGAAGACTCGGTCGTCTTGTTTCCGCATCGAATGCAATCGCCTGATGTCCGCCGTCTCTGCAGGAAATATAGCATCTGCCGCAACCGTCACAATGCTCGTAATGGAATTTCGGGAAGAGTATCGTATCTCTTTCAAGCTGATCTGTATCCACCACACTCTCTGTTGCTTCTCCTATAAATTCAGAGACAGACTTATAATATCTCAGCAGCATATAATGCTTTAGACCAGCCAGCAGATCATCAATGATTCTATAGCCATATTCCATAACAGCGGTTGTAATCTGAAGGCTTCCCGCACCAAGAAGCAGGAATTCCAATGCATCACGCCAGGTGTAGATTCCTCCCATGCCGCTGATATGCGCCTGTTTCAGTTTCGGATCACTATGCATCTCAGAAATAAATCGGAGTGCAATCGGTTTTACAGCCCTTCCGGAATAACCTCCAATGGACGATCTGCTTCTGACAGCAGGGGCTGCAACAAGTGTATCGATATTGACACCTGTAATACTCTTTATTGTATTAATAGCCGCAATACCGTCTGCTCCGCCTTCCATTGCAGCTTCAGCCGGTACACGCATATCGGTAATGTTCGGAGTCATCTTGGCAAGAATTGGAATTGGAGATCCTCTTCTCGCTGCTCTTGTAAAACGCTTCACCAGTTCCGGATCCTGTCCGATGTCTACACCGGTTCCCTTCTCCTCCATATTCGGGCAGGAGAAATTCAGTTCAATCACATCGGCACCGGCCTCTGTCACTTTACAGGAAAGATACTCCCATTCCTCTTCGTTCCGTCCCATGATCGATGCAACGATCACTTTCGTTGGATACTGTTCTTTCAGTTTTCGGAAGCATTCCATATTCTCTTCCAGAGAATGATCGGAAAGCTGTTCTATGTTTTTAAAGCCGGCAAAGGTTCCATCTGTTCCTGTATATGCAGAAAATCGCGGTGACGCCTCATGTATATCCATGAGTGAAATTGTTTTGAATGCCGCTCCTGCCCAGCCCATCTCAAATGCTCTTGCACACATCTCATAGTTGCTGGCAACCACAGAAGAGGACAAAAGAAAAGGATTTTCCAGTTTCACACCACAGATTTCACAGGAAAGATCTACTGTCTGATCTTCCGGAAGCTGGTCGAAACTGTCTTTTGCAACAGTAATTTCACTGATCACCTTTTTGATATTTACATGCTTTGAACATACAGCCATACAAGGAGCCTCACATGTTTCGCATGCATCTGTAAAATCCGTTGCTGCAGCTATCGCTTCAACAGCATCAAATTTACAGGCTCTGAGAATTCGTTCTATATCAAATTCAGGACATGCCTTACTGCAGGGTGCATCATAACACAGGGTACAATCTCTGATACTTTTCTCCATATAGGTCGCTCCTTTCCAGTAATGTAGAAAAATGAAAAGCCTCGTCAATTCGTACAACAATTATAACATAACGGACGTCCGGCGACCATGGTTCTTCCTGTCTCTCAGAAACAAATGATGACATTGGTTCCCTTGTCGATCTGGCTGTGGATCTCAATCTCCGCAGAATGGATGTCTGCAATATGCTTCACAACACAAAAGGGCCATACCAGGCGGTACGACCCTTTTTAATTCAGAACTGCAATGCCAAGTCATCGCAAGCATTGACTTGAAATATACTTTTTTACGGTGGATTCCCGATTACTCTGCATTCTCCTCAAGATAGTCTACGATATCTCCTACTGTACGGAGTGTTGGGATCACACGATCAGGGATCTCAATATCGAACTCACCCTCAAACTCAGATACGATGCTGATTACAGCAAGAGAGTTAAGACCCAGATCATCCACAAGTGCACTGTCTTTTGTGATCTCGCAATCGGACTCACAAAACTCCTCTAAGATACTAACAGCTCTTTCAAACATACTCTTATTCTCCTTTTGTTGGAATTCTATTTAACGGTTTCATATCAGGCAGGGGATTTCCCTATAATGAACGCAGGGAAATCCCCTCCCTAAAAGATGCCGTTTATTTCTGAGGGATATTTTTGTTTCTGACGATTTTCTTAGTAGTATTCTTGATGAATTCTACATCTCTGAGTTTTACAGAGGCAATCTGTTTGGATAACGGTCTGCCTTTGTTTACCTTCATCATCAGCTCCTGGAAATAAGCCTCGTTGCCCATATATTCCTCTTCAGGATAAATCTCCGCAACCAGTTTGTTTCCTGATTCATATACTAACACTTCTTTTACACCAGGGTCAATTGAGAAATCGGACTCAATCTCCTCAGGTGAAACATTCTCACCATTACTTAAGATGATCAGGTTTTTCTTTCTTCCTGTAAGGAAGATGAAGTGGTCCTCATCTACATGTCCAAGGTCACCGGTCTTATACCAACCGTCCTCTGTGAGTACTTCTGCTGTAGCTTCAGGATTGCCATAATAGCCCTGCATAACAACCGGTCCTCTAAGCTCAACCTCGCCATCCTCTGCGATCCTTGCTTCCATTCCCGGAATCAGCTGTCCAACACTGCCGTCTTTACGGAATTTATTACGGTTTACAGAAACACATGGCGAACACTCTGTCGTTCCGTATCCATTGAGGATCTCGATACCGAATTCTCTGAAGCGTTTGACATAGAATGCATCCAGTGGTGCGCCTCCGCTGATGATCACTCTTAAATTTCCGCCGAAAGGTGCAAGAACATCCTTGAAGAGTTCTCTTCTCTTATCGATTCCAAACTTCAGAAGGAAGTTACTGATTTTCAGACCCTTCATCAGCTTCTTCTCTTTGCCCTGGGCTTTTACAGAGGACATGATTGCTTTATAGAAAGTCTCAATAAAAAGAGGAACCAGCATGATGATTTCCGGCTTATTCTCTTCAATATCCTTCTGCACTGTTTTCAGACTCTTCGTAATGAATACGGTTTTCTGGTAGTTCAATGCCATCAGAACAGCAACGATCAGACCAAAGGCATGGTTGAAAGGAAGAACAGCCACTGTAGACTCTCCTTCCGGATCAATGAGCTGTGATGTCTGGTTGATCTCAGATGTAATATTGTTGTGGCTGAGCATAACACCCTTGCTGCCTCCGGTGGTACCGGATGTAAAGAAGATTGCTGCAAGGCTGTTCATATCAGGAGAAATAAGCTCATAGCCTTCTGCATCTGCCGGCTCAGCTGATTTCAGCTGTTTCAGAGTCATGGTCTTCAGCCCCTCAATGTCCTCAACAAGATCCGCATATGTTTTTGAGATAAATGCAATCGAAACATCCGCTTTTGCAAGAAGAACCTTGATCTCGCCAGCCGGAAGTTCCTTATCTGTAGGAACCGCAACATTGCCTGAAGTGATGGTTCCAAGAAAAGCCAGCAGCCACTCATAGCAGTTCTCACCGATGATGGCGATATGGTTTCCTGTACCGTAATTCTCACTGATATAAGCAGCGGTTCGTTTTACATCGTCATACAGCTGGGCATAGGTGATAGAATCCATCCCTTTTCTTCCCGCTCTCTGGCGGATGGCAACTTTGTCAGCTACACTTTTGGCATTGTTTTCCAGCATGGCAGAGAGACAGGCATTTATTGGTGTCTTGTATAAAGGATAATCTTTATTTTTCATTATTACTTACCACCTTTTTTGCGTTTTTTCTTCTTGAAGGATGTGATCTTCATAAGTCTCTTCATGATCTTCATTCCATGCTCAGTTGCAACATAGATGCAGATCAGTGTAGTTGCTAAAACAGTAATGATATAGGCAGGGATTCCAAAGCATCCTTCCGGAAGTCGGAAGATTGCTGTTGCATAGAAGATCCATGCGATAATGATCCACTGCAGAAGATAGAACGGAATGATAAACATAGATATCTTCAGCATGAATTTCATGAACTTAGTATGTCCGATCAACTTGCACAGGTAGTACACGATACCTACAAGGAAGAGAGCCAGTGCGATCAGAAGGATGACATTCGGAAGATCTGTAATATAATCATTCGCCGGTGATACAAGAACTTTCATTACATCGATCTTGTAGTTCCACAGGAAGAATACGAAAGCACCCAGGAATACGATACAGAAATCCATCATTCTTCTCATGAATACTTCACGAAATTCTTCTGTGCTCTTCTTCAGTACCTCTCCTAAGATAATTCCGACGGTCGGGAAGATCATCCAGGAAAGAAGAGGGAAACAGCTGGTGTCATCTACATAGATAAAGTTACCTACAATGGAGCCTACAACTTCATTCGTCACATAGGTCTGCATGATCGGTGTCAGCGCATTGTTGATGGTAAGCGAAATCAGACTGATCAGCAGAAGCTGTGTGCTTGTCATCTTCCATTGTTTCAGGAAAGAGTAAAAGATAAAGAAAATTCCTACAAAGTAGTAGATATCCGACTGCAGACAGAACTTAACGTCTTCAATCAGCTTTGTTCCGATGGCAAATTTCTGGATGATACCTGGAAGCAGCCAGCGAAGAAGATTCAGAATCGCACCGATCATAAGGAACTGGATACCGGATTTTCTTGTGGAAGCAGCACCGGTTTTTCCACCGCCGATTCCAAAGCCCATACAGATCATAAATACAGATGGACCGAAAGCACACAGTCCGATAATACTGGTTCCGAAAGCTTCCAGTGCCGGGCTGGCCATTCCTGCTTCCAGCGCTTCCTCCATTACATGGACAAGCGGAAGTCCGATGATGGCCATTGCTTTCAGTAACTCGAACTCGCCAAAGCGAGTCAATGGTTTTTTACTAGACATTTCATTACCCCTCATAAAAACAGATAGTATTAGTAAGATCACAACTCCAATCAGGAAAGAAAAATCAATCTTATCGCCATAGGCATGATAGATTGTCCTACAGGTTGCCAGCGGCGGTTCTACCAAAATCACTCTATTATAGCCGGTATCATCCGAATGAGTCATCGAATGTACCGATCCCACGTAATCTGTTACGGTGGTAAAGCCGTTGATCGTAGGTTTTATTACGCTGAGACCGTTCTCCACAGCCCGAAGCCCTATGATCCTGTAATGCAGGTCATCCACCTGAGGCCAGTCCCAGGATACATCAATAAAGAGATCTGTCTCATCAGGTATCGTACGGACATAGGAAGCAAAATCCCCGTCAAAACAGATGGCATACGAGAGCACCAGATCCTTCTGATCTATCTCTGCATGCACCTTAGGCAGCTCCCCTTTTCCCTCTGTGTAATAGGGTTCTTCAGCAACGGGAATCAGCATTGTTTTCATATAATCGGATGCGATCTTTCCACTTGTATTTATAAACAAACAATGGTTAATACCTAGT
>JAKSRN010000089.1 GCA_024403585.1 Lachnospiraceae bacterium
TAGTCATCATCTGACTGTCGGATGCGGACCACCGGGTTGGTGTTCAGATATCCCTGCTCGATCTTGTGGCTGGGATACTGGTCAAGATTGTCCGGAAGTGTGTGGATCAGGTATTTGCGTTCAATCTCCATGCCTTTGTTTTCCATGCTTTTCCACCTTTCTGTCTTTCTATTTTGGGAAAAATGTTGTATCATTGTAAAGAGTTCAAAAGATTTCTCTGTTGCCTTTGAAATCAGTGTAACAGAAATGAACCATTAAGAAAAGGAGAACAAAACTATGGCAAAAGTATATGTATTTGTTGCTGAAGGCAATGAGGAAATCGAAAACCTGACCACTTGTGATGTGTTAAACAGAGGCGGTAATGATGTAAAGATGATCTCAATCACAGGAGATGTAAACCTGACAGGTTCCAACGGATTCGGAATCCGTGCAGATGCTGTATTTGAAGAGGGCGCTTATGAGGATGGCGACTGCTTCATCATTCCTGGCGGAATGCCTGGAACCAATAACCTGGGAGATTTTGCTCCGCTGACAGCTCTTCTCAAGAGAAAATTCGAGGAAGGAAAACATGTTGCTGCAATCTGTGCTGCACCTATGGTTCTCGGAGATCTCGGAATCGTAAACGGTAAGAAAGCAATCTGCTATCCTGGATGCGAGGGAAGACTGACAGGCGCAGAGATCACAGATGTTCCTGCTGTTACAGATGGCAATGTGACTACCGGAAGAGGACCTGGAGCTGCAATGGACTTTGGTCTTGAACTGGTTCGCGTTCTGAATGGTGCAGAGAAAGCTGCTGAGGTGAAAGCCGGACTTGTATATCCATACGGACCATATTAATCTAAGAGAAGGTAGAAATTTTACTGAGGATCTGCGGATTTACCGGGATTGAGGTAAGATCTTTACTGGGAATAAAGCAATCATTATATTGAGGATTCTGAAGAAGCTGCCCGTGACGGCAGCTTCTTTTTTTGCTTGCACTTTCAGAATTAGTATGCTATACTTGTTCAGTGTCTTTAATGGGGTCAGTGTGCCCTTTTATAAACAGGAAAATTTTACGATCCGCGAGGTCGATAGCTAAGGAGGATTAATACATGAGCGTTCAGGTTGAAAATCTGGAGAAAAACATGGCGAAACTTACAATTGAAGTTCCTGCTGAAGAAGTAGAGAAAGCACTTCAGGGTGCATATCAGAAACAGAAAGGAAGCATTAGCATTCCTGGTTTCCGTAAAGGTAAAGTTCCGAGAGCATACATCGAGAAAGTTTACGGTGCTGCTATCTTCTATGAGGAGGCTGCAAACACTCTGATCAACACAAACTACGGAAAAGCATGCGAGGAGAGCGGACTTGAGATCGTTTCTCAGCCTGTAATCGACGTAGTTCAGATCGAGAAAGGCAAATCTTTCATCTTCACAGCTGAGGTTGCTGTTAAACCAGAGGTTACTCTTGGACAGTACAAAGGAATCGAGGTTCTGAAAGCTGATCTTACAGTTTCTGAGGATGAGATCGCAGCAGAGCTGAAAAAAGAGCAGGAGAAAAACAGCAGAACAATCGTTGTTGAGGACCGTCCTGCACAGATCGGTGATGTTCTTACAATCGACTTCGAAGGAAAGATCGATGATGTTGCATTCCCAGGCGGTGCTGGAAACAGCTACCCACTGGCACTTGGATCCAATGCATTCATTCCTGGATTCGAGGAGCAGCTGGTTGGAACAAAAGCTGGTGATGTAAAAGACGTTAATGTTACATTCCCAGAGGATTACAACGCAGAGGAGCTTGCAGGAAAAGATGCTGTATTCACATGTACAGTACATAAAGTAGAAGCTAAAGAGCTTCCAGAGCTGAACGATGATTTCGCTCAGGATGTTTCTGAGTTCGATACACTGGATGAGTACAAAGCTGACATCGAGAAAAACCTGGCTGAGAAAAAAGCTGAGGATGCTAAGAATGCAAAAGAGAACGCAGTTCTTGAGCAGGCTGTAAAGAATGCTGAGATGGAGATCCCAGAGGCTATGATCCTGACTCAGGCAAACCAGCAGCTGGATTCCTTCGTAAGAAGACTGCAGTCTCAGGGAATGACTATGGAGCTGTACAAACAGTACACAGGTCAGGGCGAAGAGGAGCTGCTTGAGATCATGAAACCACAGGCTAAACAGCAGATCGAGGGACGTCTTGTTCTTGAGGCTGTTGCTAAAGCTGAGAACCTTGTTGAGTCTGAGGCTGTTGCAGCTGCTTGTGAGGCTGAGATCGCTAAGATGGCTGAGCAGTACAAGATGGATATCGAGACCATCAAAGGCATGTTCGAAGGCAAAAACATGGATGATCTGAAACTGGATATGGCATGCCAGGAGGCTGTTAAAGTTCTGACTGAGAATGCTGTTGAGGTTGACTCTCTGCCAGAGGCTTAATTCGCCGATTACACCATAAACCACACAGGATTCCCTTCCTTACAGGGAGGGAATCTTTTTTAACAACAGGAAACAGGCTTACGCGTAAGCAAAAGCTTGTTTGAGCTTTTATAGGAGGCTAGTGAATGAGTTTAGTACCTTATGTCATTGAACAGACAAGCCGAGGAGAAAGAAGTTACGATATCTATTCAAGACTTTTAAAGGATCGTATCATCTTCCTGGGTGAAGAAGTGAATGATGTATCCGCAAGCATTATTGTGGCACAGCTCCTGTTTCTGGAAGCAGAGGATCCGGGAAAAGATATTCATCTCTATATCAACAGCCCGGGCGGTTCAGTAACAGCCGGAATGGCCATCTACGATACCATGCAGTATATCAAGTGTGATGTTTCTACAATCTGTATCGGAATGGCAGCCAGCATGGGTGCATTTCTGCTTGCCGGCGGTGCCAAAGGCAAACGTATGGCATTACCGAATGCAGAGATCATGATCCATCAGCCATCCGGTGGTGCACAGGGTCAGGCGACTGAGATCAGTATCGCTGCCAAGCATATCCTGAGAACCAGGGAAAAACTGAACAAGATTCTGGCCGATAATTGCGGTCAGCCTTTGGAACAGATTGAAATTGATACGGAACGTGACAACTGGTTAACTGCTGATGAGGCATGTGCGTATGGTCTCATCGACAGTGTGATCACGAACCGATAACAGGCAGGTGAGGGTGTGTCAATGGAAGCGGAGAGGAAGCTGCTTTTGACATACCCTTTTGCTCGTTTTGACAGGAGCCTCAGAATCAGAGGATCCTGTGGATACAGAAAGGAATTATTATATGGCTGGAAGAGGAAATGATTCCAGAGTACGATGCTCCTTCTGCGGAAAGACAGAGGACCAGGTCAGAAAGATGATCGCAGGTCCGGGCGGTGCATTTATCTGTGATGAATGCGTGGACATCTGTCAGGAGATCATCAAAGAGGAGCTCGGAGATATGCCTGTTTCAGGCAGCGATGAGATCAATCTCATGAAGCCACGTGAGATCAAGGCATTTCTGGATGAGTATGTCATCGGACAGGATGCTGCAAAGAAGGTTCTTGCTGTGGCTGTCTACAACCATTACAAACGTGTTCTGGCAGGACCACAGTCTGATGTGGAACTGCAGAAAAGTAATATTCTGATGCTTGGACCGACTGGTTCCGGAAAAACCCTGCTGGCGCAGACTCTTGCAAAGATGCTGAATGTTCCGTTCGCAATCGCAGATGCTACAGCGCTGACTGAAGCCGGATATGTTGGAGAGGATGTAGAGAATATCCTGCTGAAACTCATCCAGGCAGCTGATTTTGATATTGAGCGTGCCGAGCACGGTATTATCTATATTGACGAGATCGATAAGATCACAAGAAAATCTGAGAATGCATCCATCACAAGAGATGTTTCCGGCGAGGGTGTACAGCAGGCACTTCTGAAGATCGTAGAAGGCACTGTTGCCAATGTTCCTCCTCAGGGTGGAAGAAAACATCCTCATCAGGAGTTCCTGCAGATCGATACAACCAATATCCTGTTTATCTGCGGTGGTGCATTCGAGGGACTGGACAAGATCATTGAGGCAAGACAGGATACAAAATCCATCGGATTCAATGCATTTCTTGGACATGAGAAGAAAGAAAATGTTGGTGAAGTCTTAAAACAGGTTATGCCGGAGGATTTCATCAAATTTGGTCTGATTCCGGAGTTTATCGGACGTGTTCCGGTTGTTGTTACTCTGGATTCACTGGATGAGGCAGCTCTGATCCGTATTCTGAAAGAGCCAAAGAACTCTCTGATCAGACAGTTCAAGAAGCTTTTTGAGATGGATGATGTGGAGCTGATCTTTGAGGATGACGCTCTTGAGGCAATTGCAAAAGTAGCAATTGAGAGAAGAACAGGAGCCAGAGGCCTCCGTGCCATCGTTGAGAAAACAATGAACGATGTCATGTTTGAAACACCATCCGATCCTACCATCGCAGAGTGCCGTATCACAAAGGCAGCTGTTTTAGGTGAGGATGAGCCGATTGTTATCCGCAGAGAAATTGTGGAGACACCGGTGGTGCAGAAAAAAGAGGAGAAACCTGAGAAACCGGTTTCACCCAGAAGAACCAAGGGCAAAAGCAAGGCGAATGCAGAGAAGATCTGATCCGGATCTTCTGTAAGCCATGCCGCTCTGGTTAAAGGAGTTAAGAATGAGTGAAATTATCAAAATGCTTCCGACAGTCGCTCTGAGAGCAACCACCATTCTGCCGGAGATGATTGTTCATTTTGATATCAGCCGTGCAAAATCCATCCAGGCAGTGGAGACAGCCATGCTGAACGATCAGAAGATTTTCCTGGTTACTCAGAGAAATCCGGTGATCGATGATCCTGGTTTTGCTGATGTGTTTGAGTATGGTACCGTGGCTGAAGTAAAACAGGTCGTAAAGATGCCGAAAGGAATCGTCCGCGTTATGGTGGAAGGCCTGAATATTGCAAAACTGTTAAACTTTGAGCCAAGAGAGGACTATCTGGAGGCGGAACTGATCTCCTACGAGGGGATCCAGCCGGAGCCGGATATCCAGGAGCAGGATGCGGAAGCAATGGTCCGCACACTGCAGGAGCTTTTTGGCACTCTTGCCCAGCAGGGACAGAAGATCAGCCGTGATCTGAGTACACAGGTGGCAGGGCTGAAGAATCTGAAGGCCCTGGAGACACAGATTGCAAACAATCTCCCGGTGACCTGGGAACAGAAACAGACGATCCTGGAGGCAAGAGATATCAAGACCAGATACGAGGTGCTCAGCGTTCTCATGGCCAATGAGATCGAGATCCATCGGATCCGTCAGAATCTCCAGCAGCTGATCCAGGAGCGTATCGATAAAAATCAGAAGGACTATATCCTGCGTGAGCAGATGAAGATCATCCGTGAAGAACTGGGTGAGGACAATGTTCAGTCTGATATTGAAAAATTCAAAAAACAGACGGAAGAGCTCATCGCTTCCGAGGAAGTGAAAGAGAAGCTTCGCGAGGAGATCCGTCGTTTCCAGAATATTCTAGGCAATCCATCCGAGAGCGGAGTGGTAAGAGGCTACATTGAAACCCTTCTGGGGCTTCCATGGGATAAAATGTCTGAAGACAATGAGGATATGAAGAATGCACGTAAGGTACTGGAGGCAGATCATTACGGTCTGGAGAAGGTAAAAGAGCGTATTCTGGAATATCTGGCGGTCCGTACTCTGACAAGAAAAGGAGACGCACCGATCCTTTGTCTCGTAGGCCCTCCGGGAACCGGAAAAACTTCTATTGCACGTTCTGTAGCCAGAGCACTGAATAAGAAATATGTCCGCATCTGCCTTGGCGGTGTCCGCGATGAAGCAGAGATCCGCGGCCACAGAAGAACGTATGTGGGTGCAATGCCGGGACGTATTGCTCAGGGACTGCATCAGGCAGGTGTGAAGAATCCTCTGATGCTGTTAGATGAGATTGATAAAGTGAGCTCAGACCACAAGGGAGATACTTCTTCCGCACTTCTCGAGGTGCTGGATTCTGAGCAGAATAATAAATTTGCAGATCACTATGTGGATCTTCCAATCGATCTGTCCCAGGTTCTCTTCATTGCTACAGCCAATGATGTGACAACCATTCCGGGACCACTTCGTGATCGTATGGAGCTGATCGAGATCACCAGCTATACAGAGAACGAGAAGATGCATATCGCAAAAGAGCATCTTGTTCCGAAACAGATGGAAGCAAACGGAATCAGCCGTAAGCAGCTGACCATCTCTGATAAGGTGATCGAGCAGATCATCTCAGGATACACAAGAGAAGCCGGTGTACGTTCTCTTGAGCGTAAATTTGGTGAGATCTGCAGAAAATGTGCCCTTCGCATCCAGGAGAACGGAGATAAAAAAGTCTCTGTGACAATCCGTAATCTGGAGGATTTCCTGGGAAGAGCACGCTATAAAGTAAACAAAGCCAACGAGAAACCGGAGATCGGAATCGTCCGCGGTCTTGCATGGACCAGTGTGGGCGGTGATACTCTGGAGATCGAGGTAAATATCATGCCGGGTAAGGGTGAGTTCTCACTGACCGGCCAGCTGGGCGATGTGATGAAAGAGTCCGCAAGAACAGGTATCAGCTATATCCGTTCTGTGGCAGACCAGTACAATGTTCCGGAAAAATTCTTCCAGGAGCATGATATTCACATCCATATTCCGGAAGGAGCTGTTCCAAAGGACGGACCTTCTGCAGGAATTACTATGGCAACTGCAATGCTTTCCGCAATCACTGAGGTTCCGGTTCGTTCCGATGTGGCAATGACCGGTGAGATCACTCTGAGAGGAAGAGTGCTTCCGATCGGTGGTCTGAAGGAGAAACTGCTGGCAGCGAAAAAAGCAGGCATTACAACAGTACTTGTTCCGGTTCAGAACAAAGCGGACGTACTGGAGATGGATCATGAGATCACAGATGGACTGGAGATCTTTTATATGGAGAATATGAAGCAGGTGCTGGAGAAGGCATTTGTTGCATGATCAGGAGTCTGTAGAAGAGGATATGCGAATGTCCGCTTTACGTGCATGTAGGAGAGCGATATGCGAGTTTTCGCTTTAGTTGCCGGCAAGAATGCCTGAGGCGTTCTGACATGATAGAATAAGGAGCAGGATATGGTAATTAAACAGGTATCACTGGATATTGTATGTGGTGTGACCAGTACGCTGCCGGAAACCGGCCGTCCGGAGGTTGCATTTGCAGGAAAATCCAATGTGGGTAAGTCATCTCTGATCAACGGACTGATGAACCGTAAATCCCTGGCACGTACCAGTTCCCAGCCGGGAAAAACTCAGACGATCAACTTTTATAATATCAACTCTGAGATGTATCTGGTGGATCTTCCGGGCTATGGTTATGCCAATGCCAACCAGGAGATCAAGGCCAAATGGGGAAAGATGATCGAACGGTATCTTCATACATCCAAGGATCTGAAAGCGGTCTTTCTTCTGATTGATATCCGTCACGATCCGTCTAATAATGACCGACTGATGTATCAGTGGATCCTGGATCAGGGTTATCAGCCAATCATTATTGCGACAAAGCTGGATAAGATCAAGAGAAGCCAGGTTCAGAAGCAGGTGAAGGCAATCCGTGTTGGCCTGAACATGGTCAAGGGAAGCCTGATCATTCCTTACTCTGCACAGACCAAGCAGGGAAGAGA
>JAKSRN010000009.1 GCA_024403585.1 Lachnospiraceae bacterium
TGATTTAACTTTAACACACGAGCCGGTAAAATAATACCAGTTTCACGTCATTCATTGGAATATTCCTACAAGCTGACAGAGCTTTATGATATACTGTTTTTATGTATAACATGCCCTAGAAAGGATGAACCTATGTTTGAAGAATTCTATACTCCACTGCCGGATCAGGATGCTTATTTGAAACGAATCGGCGAAAGCAAGAAACCATGCTCCCTTGAAGCACTGGATTCTCTGATCCTGTCCCACCAGAAATCCGTACCTTTCGAGAACCTGGATCAGTATTACAACAAAACAGCATCCAGTTCCATCGAAAAACTGTTTGATAAGATCGTAACCAGAAACCGAGGGGGATATTGCTTTGAGCAGAATGCTCTTTTCGTATCTCTTTTACAGTCTCTTGGCTACAAAGCTTACTCCAGCGATGCAAGAGTCATCCGTGGAAAAGATCTTACTGCTCCTATTCTGATCCTTCACCGGGTAAATCTGGTGGAATTTGAGGACGGTCTGTATTTCTGTGACGTAGGATATGGCGGTCCGATGCCATCCTTTGCCATCAAGGTTGAAGACGGAAGCAGCCGAACCTGCAACGGAGAAACATTCTATATAAAAAAAGCAGACGGACCATGGTGGATCATTGGCCGAATCACTTCAGAAGGTCTCAACGAGGACATTATCATGTTCCGCACTCAGAAAGTGGAAAACTGCGATTTCTTTGTATTGAACTATTATGCAAGTTCCAATCCGCTGTCTGTATTCACCAATCTTCGTCTTCTTAACAGACGTACCGACGATGGAAATGTCAGCATCACCAATGACTCTTTCACCATAACTTCCGGTGGAAAGAGTGAAAGCATCACCATTACAGATGATGCACACTTTCTCGCACTTGCCAAGGAATACTTTGGGATTGACTATAGTTTCAGCAAAGAGTGAGCTTTACCTGGATAAGACATATTCCGGAGTACAATCGCTTGATCTGTCTTCTTTATTACTCATGACAAAAACGGGTTGCCACATATGTGACAACCCGTTTCTCTATCTCTTCTATTTCTGTGATATACTGCAGATCAGATCTTTCATCCGCCTTCAGGATTACATCATTCCCGGTGCGCCAGCGCCTGGTGCCATTGGTGGTACAGGCTCTTTGATGATAGATACAACAGACTCTGTTGTAAGCAGTGTAGAAGCTACAGATGTAGCGTTCTGCAGAGCACTTCTGGTAACTTTAGCAGGATCAAGGATTCCGGCTTTTACCATATCCACGTATACTTCGTTGTAAGCATCAAATCCGATTCCAACCTCAGACTCTTTTACTTTGTTGATGATTACGGATCCCTCAAGACCAGCGTTTGTAGCGATCATAGCGAGAGGAGCCTCAAGAGCTTTCATAACGATCTTAGCACCTGTTTTCTCATCTCCCTCAAGAGCCTCAACCAGCTCTGCCAGAGCTTTTGTTGTGTGGATATATGCAGATCCGCCACCTGCGATGATTCCCTCTTCAACTGCTGCACGAGTAGCGTTGAGAGCATCCTCCATACGAAGTTTTGCTTCTTTCATCTCAGTCTCAGTAGCTGCACCAACACGGATTACTGCAACACCACCTGCCATCTTAGCAAGTCTCTCCTGCAGTTTCTCTCTGTCGAAGTTGGATTTTGTTGTCTCGATCTGGTTTTTGATGAGACCAACACGGTCAGCAATTTTCTCTTTGCTTCCGTTTCCGTCAACGATTACAGTTTTCTCTTTTCCAACTTTAACGGATTTAGCACGTCCAAGGAGCTCCAGAGTTGTATCTTTCAGTTCAAGACCAACTTCCTCAGAGATTACAGTTCCGCCCGTCAGGATAGCGATATCCTGCAGCATCTCTTTTCTTCTGTCACCGTAGCCAGGAGCTTTAACAGCTGCTACTTTGAATGTACCACGAAGTTTGTTAACGATCAGTGTAGAAAGAGCCTCACCCTCTACATCCTCAGCGATGATCAGAAGGCTTGCACCACTCTTAACGATCTGCTCAAGAACAGGAAGCAGATCCTGGATATTGTTGATCTTTCTGTCTGTGATCAGGATGAATGGGCTGTCAAGATGAGCCTCCATCTTCTCTGTATCTGTAGACATATAAGCAGAGATGTAACCACGATCGAACTGCATACCTTCAACAAGATCCAGCTCTGTGATCATGGATTTGGACTCCTCGATTGTAATAACGCCATCTTTGGATACTTTCTCCATAGCGTCAGCTACCATCTGTCCAACTTCCTCATCTCCGGAAGATACAGCTGCAACTCTTGCGATCTGCTCTTTGCCCTCAACCTCTTTAGACATAGCTTTGATTACCTCAACAGCTTTGTCAGTTGCTTTTTTCATACCTTTTCTCAGTACGATTGGGTTAGCGCCTGCTGCCAGGTTTTTCATTCCCTCATGGATCATAGCCTGTGCAAGAACAGTAGCTGTTGTTGTTCCGTCTCCGGCAACATCATTGGTTTTGGAAGCAACCTCACGGATGAGTTTTGCACCCATGTTCTCGAATCCATCCTCAAGCTCGATCTCTTTAGCGATTGTTACACCATCATTAGTGATGAGTGGAGCACCATAGGATTTCTCAAGTACAACGTTTCTTCCTTTAGGTCCCAGTGTTACACGTACTGTATCAGCAAGTTTATTAACGCCAGCCTCCAGAGCTGCTCTGGCTTCTGCGCCGTATTTAATCTCTTTTGCCATCTTTTATATGCCTCCTGAATATAAATATACTTTCTAAATTACTCTACGATTGCCAGGATATCAGCCTGTTTAACGATGATGAACTCCTCACCGTCCAGTTTCACATCTGTTCCTGCGTATTTGGAGTAGATTACTTTATCTCCGACTTTCACTTCCATCTTAACATCCTCTGTTCCAGGTCCAACAGCGATTACCTCTGCTTCCTGTGGTTTCTCCTGTGCCTGTGTTGTCAGGATGATTCCGGATTTTGTTTTCTCTTCAGCTGCCATCTGTTTTAAAACAACT
The DNA here is from genome assembly GCA_024403585.1 of Lachnospiraceae bacterium. Classification (GTDB taxonomy): domain Bacteria; phylum Bacillota; class Clostridia; order Lachnospirales; family Lachnospiraceae; genus JAKSRN01. The sequence goes on from JAKSRN010000009.1 coordinate 3,001, forward strand.
CTGTCGCCTAATGGTACTAATTTCATATATAGTTCCTCCTTGAATAATCATACCTCTTTTATTTATTAGCACTCGTCTACATCGAGTGCTACTCGATGGTCTTATAATAGAGATTTTCCCATTGTTTCGCAAGCAGAAAAAATACAGCGTATTCTCTCTCATGCTCTCAATATCTCTTTTTTTCTCTATTTTTCTCTGTTTTTTATATTAATTGCTTATTTTTACCACTGCAGCAGGGGAAAAGATTGAAAAACCCTGTTGCTCGTGCAAACGAGACGAAACACGCTAGCGAGTTTCGCTCGTTCGCGAGCAGTCGCCAAATACATGCAAGCGTGTACCTGGCTCATTGCTTTCGCGAAAAAAGCGGGTGCTGCAAGGCAGCACCCGCGCAAAAGCTATTATATTATTTTTTATCTTTGCCGTCAATCTTTGGAGTCTTCTCTTCCAGACGAAGATTTTTCAACTCATCAAAGATATAGTCATTCAGAACTTTGATGTAAGTTCCTTTCATTCCGCTTGATCGGGACTCAATCACGCCGGCACTTTCAAATTTACGAAGCGCATTCACGATTACAGAACGGGTGATTCCAACACGATCAGCGATCTTGCTGGCTACAAGGATTCCCTCCTCACCGTTCAGTTCATCAAAGATATAGCCGATTGCTTCCATCTCTGAGAAGGATAAGGTATTGAATGCAGATTTCACGATCTGGATCTTTCTCTTCTCTTCCAGTTCTTCTTCGTTCACGGAACGCATCATCTCCAGGCCTACTACAGTAGTACCATACTCACTTACGATGATATCGTCAATATCATACAGGCTGCCGATACGATAGGTAAATACAGTACCGAGGCGCTCGCCTGCGATCTCGATCGGATTAATGATTGCTGTATAATTACGGATATTGTCATTGGTAAATCCAAGAGTCTCCAGATTTACATTCTCTTTTGTTGAAAGAACGGTAAGAAAACGATCATTCAGAAGATCATCCACATGAGAACCCACCTGGCTGGTCAGAAGTTCTTCCAGGACATCCACACCCTGACAATGACCGGTTCCGAGAACCTTTCCTTTCTTACTGATCACAAGAATATTGGAATTCAGACACTCCATCATAACTTTACAGATATCATTAAAAACCACTTTTGTGGAATTATTATTATGCAGAAGTTTATTGATTTTTCTGGTTTTATCCAGTAACTGAACGCTCATTTTCCTCTCTTCTCTCCTATATTACCTGAATTTGCCAAAATTACATTTGTATTATACTGTATTTGTTCAACAAATGCAAGTAATTGTCTGATATTTTTGATTATTAGGCATTATTGATGCATTTTGCCATCCATTTTACAATAACGCAAGCATGTTCTCGCACAAAATAACAAAAAGCAGTTGTTTCCACACAAAACAACTGCTTTTCAACTACATTTCTGTATTATTTTTCTGAACTATCTTTTGTCTCAACATAACCACATGCCGGATCGGAACAGGCAATCTTGCGTCCTTTCTCCAGCATATAAGAGCCACACTGAGGGCAGGCTTTTGCTGAAGGTTTCTGCCAGGACATAAAGTCACAATCAGGATTATGCTCACAGCCGAAATAGCGGCGACCTTTTTTGGACTTGCGAATCAGGATCTCTGAACCGCATTTTGGACAGGCAACTCCTGCCTTCTCCATATAAGACTTTGTATTTCTGCAATCCGGGAATCCGGGACAAGCCAGGAATTTTCCATGTGGTCCGTACTTGATGACCATATTGCGTCCGCAGTTTTCACAGATCACATCCGTAACTTCATCTTCGATGGTGATCTGCTCCAGCTCTCGATCTGCATTCGCTACCGCATCTGCAAGATCCGGCCAGAAATTGCTGACTACTGTTTTCCATGGAACATCTCCGGCTCCGATACAGTCCAGAAGCCCTTCCATTGTGGCAGTAAAGTTGACATCAACAATGATCGGAAATGCTTTCATCATGACCATATTGACCACTTCACCCAGATCCGTAATGTAGATGTTCTTGTTTTCCTTCAGAATATAACGACGGTTCAAAAGAGTGGAGATGGTCGGTGCATAGGTACTTGGACGACCGATTCCCAGTTCCTCCAGAACCTTTACCAGAGATGCCTCTGTATAATGCGCCGGTGGCTGAGTAAAATGCTGCTCCGAAAGAAGCTCTTTTACCTCCAGAACTGCTCCCTCCTCCAGTTTTCTGATGGAAGCAGTGGACTCTTTCTTCTCTTCATCTTCAGCCTGAATGTATACATTCATGAATCCTTCAAAAAGGATTTTGGAAGAGGATGCGGTAAAGATATAGTCGCCCGCACTAAGTTTTACAGACAGTGTCTCGTATTTTGCATGCTCCATCCGGCTTGCTACAAACCTCTTCCAGATCAGCTGGTAGAGACGGAACTGATCTCTTGAAAGAAATTCTTTCACATAGACCGGTGTTCTTTTTACATCTGTCGGACGGATCGCCTCATGGGCATCCTGCGCATTCTTATTCTGATTGCCGGCATGAACAGAGGATACATATTCTGCTCCGAACTGTTCACCGATGTATTCTCTTGCTGCACGATCAGCTTCCTCAGAAACACGGGTGGAATCGGTACGAAGATAAGAGATCAGACCAACGGTTCCCTCTTTCTTCAGATCAATTCCTTCATACAGCTGCTGGGCAATACGCATTGTTTTCTGAGTTGAAAAGTTCAGTGCCTTGGAAGCTTCCTGCTGAAGGGTACTGGTTGTAAAAGGAAGAGGTGCTTTCTTACTGCGCTCTCCTCTTTTGATCTCCTTAACGGTAAATGCTTCCTTCTGCAGAGCATCCATAATCTCCTGTACCTGTGCCTGGTTGGACAGGGCCATCTTGTCTTTATCTTTTCCGTAAAAATGTGCCAGCAGAGGTTTTTTCTCACCCTCCAGCTGCAGGGAAACATCCAGACTCCAGTATTCGGAAGGAATGAAAGCATCGATCTCATTCTCACGGTCTGCAATAATGCGAAGAGCTACAGACTGTACACGGCCTGCACTTAAGCCTCTTTTGATCTTCTTCCAGAGAAGAGGGCTGATCTCGTAACCTACCATACGATCCAGCATACGTCTTGCCTGCTGTTCGTCAACCAGATTCTGGTCGATCCCTCTTGCTTCCTTCAGAGATGCCTTCACTGCTGTTTTTGTAATTTCATTGAAAGTGATACGGCGCATCTTCTTTTCATCCAGCTTCAGAGCCTGTGCCAGATGCCAGGAAATCGCCTCACCCTCACGGTCCGGGTCAGTTGCAAGGAATACTTTCTCTGCTTTGTGGGCTGACTTTCTAAGGTCTGCCAGCAGATCTCCCTTTCCGCGAATTGTAATATATTTAGGTTCATAATCATGATCCACATCAATTCCCAGATGGCTCTTCGGAAGATCACGGACATGTCCGTTGGATGCGGTTACTTCATAATTTGTACCAAGAAATTTCTGAATTGTTTTCACCTTGGCAGGCGACTCAACAATTACAAGATTTTTAGCCATACGAATGGTTTCTCCTGTTGTCATTGGATTTCGAGGTTCTGCTGTTTTTTCTATTCTGACACTTTAGTGCGCAGAACCAACTGAAAATCAATATAAACCATCTCTTTTTGAAATGCAAGAAGTATTTTTTCGTATTTTTACGCTCTGTATCAGACATTTACGTCATTCCCATTCCTCCATGCGACAATAATATCCAGGCTGTCTGCATACTGCCAGCCCTTCCATGCATAAAGAGGTCAGACAAACAGCCACCAGTCTGCTTTCCATTCCGCACACATTGCAGATTCCATCAACACTCTGCTCCGTTGCCTGCAGACACTGGTATACTTTTCTTTCTTCAGGACTCAGCTTCATGATCCTCCAGTTCACCGCCTCCTCATTCTCATCCTTGCAGACATAGCTCCCAGCATATAATTCATCCAGGACCACTTCCGGCGACCAGGCAATCCCTGCCCCCTGTGCGATCAGCGCATTACATCCTGTACTGCAGGCATCTCCGACTCGTCCCGGAACAGCAAAAACGCTTTTCCCTTGTTCCAGAGCATAATCTGCCGTGATCAGTGATCCGCTTTTTTTCCTTGCTTCCACCACCAGAACCAGATCTGCCAGAGCACTGATGATCCGGTTGCGGATTGGAAAATGCCAGGAAAGGGGTGGGGATCCGGTTTCATATTCTGATATGATTCCGCCACCCTTCTTAAGAATTTCTTCATATAAATAATAATTTTCTTTTGGATAGCAGATGTCCACTCCGCATCCCAGGACAGCAAATGCTTTTCCCCCTGCTTCCAAAGCTCCTTTCAGGGCATAGCTATCGACCCCATAGGCCATACCGCTGATGATCTGTACACCTGCTTCAGCCAGCATTTTTGAAAAATGCAAAGCCTGGGTTCTGCCATAATTACTGCAGCCCCTTGCCCCGATCATTGCAACTGTCTTTCTGTCCGGATCCGGGAATCTTCCCTTCAGATACAAGCCCTTCGGCATTCGCTCGTAACAGTTCAGGATTGCCGGATACTCACTGTCTGACTTCTTTATAAAACGGATCTCCTCCGTAAGTTTTTTCTCTTTACCCATTCCGCTCTGTACTCCTGTAACTGATCGCTTCACCTACATGTATGGTCTGAATCACATCTGCTCCATCCAGATCTGCTATGGTCCTGGCAAGCTTCAGAATCCGATGATATCCTCTGGCACTCAGATGCAGACTTCTGAAGGCGCGCTCCAGCAGTCTCTCGGCTTCTTCCGTGAGCGGACAATATCGTTCCAGCCTCTCCGGTTTCAATTCACTGTTAAACAGCCATCCCTCCTGCCGGTAACGTTCTCTTTGTATCTCGGCGGCACGCATAACCTTCTCCTGCATCACTGCAGTAGAAAGAGGATCCTCTCCTCCGGTCTTGAGCTCTTCGTATTGTACTTCCGGAACATCGCAGATCAGATCCATGCGGTCAAGAATGGGTCCGGATAATTTCATTCTGTATTTTGCAATAGCATAGTCTGTACATTTGCAGCGGCTTTTATCGGGATAATATCCGCAGGGACAGGGGTTCATCGCTGTCACCAGCAGAAATTCCGCCGGAAAAGAAAAGCTGTAATCCATTCTCGAGATGGTGATCTGCCGGTCTTCCAGGGGTTGTCTGAGCATCTCCAGGGTGGAGGCGGGCATCTCAGGGAACTCATCCAGAAACAAAACTCCCCTGTGCGCCAGAGTGATCTCTCCCGGGTGCGGAATTCTGCCACCACCACAAAGGGCGGAGGGAGAAATAGAATGGTGCGGAGCCCGGAAGGGGCGCATCTTTATCATCCCTTTATGATCCGGCAGCTGCCCGGCGATGCTGTAGATTCCGGACAATTCCAGACTCTCCTCTTCTGTCAGAGGCGGAAGGATGCCGGGCATTCTTCTGGCGGTCATAGACTTACCGGAGCCCGGCGGTCCGGAAAGCATCAGATTATGAAAACCGGCTGCTGCGATCACTGCCACTCGCTTCACGGCTTCCTGCCCACGGATCTGCGAAAAGTCCACCTTATTCTCACTTACTTCTCCCTGCTCATCCCTTTCTGCTCCTGACTCGGGAATAACCCCGTCCTTTGCAAAAGCCACGAGATCCTTCAGTGAATCCAGCCCCCAGACAGAAAGATCGCTGACCATTCCGCTTTCGTATACATTCAGAGAAGGGACCAGACAGCCATAACAGCCCTCTTCCTTAGCCACAAGCAGGCTGGGAAGCACACCGGGAACAGCTTCTACCTTTCCGTCCAGATGCAATTCCCCCAGCAGCATCAGCCCCCGCAGACGAGATCCCGGGATCACACCTGTGGCTGCAAGAATTGCGGCTGCAATAGGGAGATCAAACCTTGTCCCCTCTTTTCTGAGATTACCCGGCGACAGATTGATGGTAATTCTCTTTGGGGGCAGACGGATCCCGATATTTCTGAGTGCCGTACGGACTCTTTCCTCCGCTTCTTTTACCTGTGCCCCCACATAGCCGACGATGGTAAAAGAGGGAAAACCGTCACTGACATCTGCTTCCACTGAGATGGGTATTGCTTCTACTCCATAGATTACTGTTGATACTACACTGCAAAACATAATCCTCCTTCTTCTCTCTTCCCGGAGGATTTTCCTGATCTGAATCACCGGAAGCCGCATAAACGACCTTCCGGAATTGTACGCGGTGCTCCTCACATGTTTTCATGCCTGCATGATACATCTTCAGACGCTGCTTACGCAAAAACGTCCGCCTGCCGGAGCAGACGGACGTCTTCCAAATCAGATATACTGATTATTACACATATTTACTATTATTTCAAGTCTGTCACTCTTTTCAAGAAGCTCTACGACGTTCTTGCCACAGCGTGGCTAAGCGCTTTGCACCGATCCACTACTCCGCTTTCACACGAAGGATATCATAGAGATCCAGCTCTCCATCCAGTTCCAGATCCAGATGCAGTTCCTGTCTGGAATGTGGTGCACTTTCCTGTGCATTTCCCTCGGAATCATAGATTCCCCGTACTTTTGCCAGTGGGTTGCTTCCATCCGGTTTCATGATTTCGATCACGTCGCCAACGCAGAATTTGTTCTTCTGCTCAACAACAGCATAGCCCTGCTCATCCTTTCCGGATACCACACCAAGATAGGTATACTCTCTGATATAGGTATTGCTGTCGTAGATCTGCTCTTCAGAACCCGGCTTTCCGTAGAAGAAACCGGTTGTAAACTGACGATATGTACAGTTTGAGATCTGATCCTGATACCAGGACATATTCGCCTCATAAAGAGCCGGATCCTTTGCAAAATCATCCAGCGCTTTTCTGTAGGTACGGGCAACTGTTGCCACATAAAGAGCGGTCTTCATTCTGCCTTCAATCTTAAGGCTGTTGATACCTGCAGACACAAGATCCGGAATATGCTCGATCATGCAGAGATCTTTTGAGTTAAAAATATAGGTTCCTCTGTCGTTCTCGTAAACAGGGAAATATTCACCCGGTCTGGTTTCTTCCACAACGGAATATTTCCAGCGGCAAGGATGGGTACAAGCTCCCTGATTGGCATCTCTTCCCACCAGGAAGTTGGACAGCAGACATCTTCCGGAATATGAGATACACATAGCTCCGTGTACAAATGTTTCCAGTTCCAGATCTTCCGGAATGTTATCTCTGAGTTCACGAATCTCCTGCAGCGAAAGCTCTCTGGCTGTAACAACACGGGTAGCGCCCAGCTGATGCCAGAATCTGCATGTGGCATAGTTTGTATTATTGGCCTGTGTACTGATATGACGTTCGATCTCAGGACACTCTTCTCCTGCAATCTGGAAGATACCGGGATCCGCAATGATCAGCGCATCCGGTCCAATCTTTCTCAGTTCACGGAAATATTCTCTGACCCCTTCCAGATCTCTGTTATGAGCCAGAATGTTTGCTGTGACATAAACCTTTACACCGTGCTCATGGGCGAAGCGGATTCCTTCTGCCATCTCTTCCGGTGAAAAGTTCTTGGCTTTTGCACGAAGGCCAAAAGCCTCTCCTCCAATATATACAGCATCTGCGCCAAAGATGACTGCCACTTTCAATACTTCCAGACAGCTGGCAGGAACCAGCAGCTCCGGTAATTCTTTTCTATCCATAATGATCGCTCCTCTTACTTGCTCCTCTTGTTTGCTCCTGCTGATCTGATCAGGGCTTTCCCTATCTGTGCCTTCTGCTGTTCTTACTGTAACTGACCTATTCTTACAGTGTCTCCTCCTGAGGATCCAGCATCACACTGATGGTAATTCCGTCTCCCAGCGGAACAATGGATGTTTCCAGCTGCGGATGGTGTTTCAGTTCATACAGGTATTCTCTCATACGTTTATAGATCGTACGATTTCTTCTTTCGATCAGAAAATGTGACTCGATCAGATCACCATCCTGAAGAACATTATCCGAGATCAGTACACTTCCCGGATGCATCAGACGAAGGATATCCGGCAGAAAATGTATATACTGCCCCTTTGCCGCATCCATAAACAAGAGATCGTAGGTACCATCCAGGGTTTTCAGAACATCCTGGGCATCCCCTTCGATCAATGTGATCTGATCTTCCATTCCTGCTTTTCTGATATTCTCCCTTGCAATGGGAATCCTCTTATCGTAGTTCTCAATCGTTGTGATCTGCACATCCCTGGGTCCATAGGTTGCCATAAATATAGAAGAAAAACCGATGGCTGCACCTACTTCCAGAATCTTTGCAGGTCTGTTTGTCATTAAAAAAACTTTCAGGAAGCTTTGCATCTCCCTGCGGATGATGGGAACATAGGTGTCCCTGGCTTCCTGATACAGATTCTCCAGAAAGGGGGTATGCCCCCTGTCCAGAGAATTAATATACGTTGTCATTCGTTCATCGACGATCATGGTTGATTCTCCTCGTTCTCTTCTTCTTCCGAAGGGGCCAGGGTTTCCAGGATCTCATCGATGGACATACCGCTGTTCAGAACATACTCTCCCGGAAGAATCTTATTATGAGACTCTGACAGCAGCTCCTGGATCATAAAGCTGAAAGGATCTTCATCGATCACTCCTCTTTTTCGAAGCATCTCGCCAATATCCATCACAGACATATCATCATTGATGGACACGATCACGTCATTCGCATTCTCTTTTGAAAGCGGTGCTGTGTTAACGATCTGATATCCGATCATATAGGCATTCTTCCCCAAAAGGACCAGCGTTACAGCCAGAAGGATATATACGAGTATACGTAATATACTCTGGAAACCATACAATACGATCCGATAACCCCGATCTTTTTTCTTTTTTTCTGCCATAGTTTCTCCTTTCGGATTCTCTCATCAGGTTCAGATCTTTGAAACCCGGATCTCTCGCATCTCTTTGTACTCTTCTTATGCCTCCATAATGATCGGCAGAATCATTGGACGTCTCTGCGTCTTTTTCCATACAAAGCTTCCCAGGGATTCTTTGATCGCACTTTTTATCCTGTTCCAGTCACAGGACTTGAAACTGATACATTCCATGATCGTCTCTTCCAGAAGGATTTTGGCTTCTCCCATCAGATCCTCAGATTCGCGCACATAGACAAATCCTCGTGATACGATGTCCGGTCCTGCAAGAAGCTGATTGCTGTATCTGTCCAGTGTCAGTACCACCACAATGATTCCATCCTCGGACAGATGCTGACGATCGCGAAGCACAATATTTCCTACGTCTCCGACACCAAGTCCGTCTACCATGATCGTACCTGCCTGTACTTTTTCGGTTATGGCAGCTTCTTCCTCATTCAGTTCCAGCACATCTCCGGATCGGAGAATAAAGATATTCTCATTCGGGATACCCAGTTCTTTTGCCAGCCCTGCCTGTGCCTTCAGATGGCGGTATTCCCCATGGACAGGGATCGCATACTTTGGCTGCACCAGAGTATAGATCAGCTTGATTTCTTCCTGACAGGCATGTCCGGAAACATGTACATCAGAGAAGATCACATTAGCCCCCTTTGCGGAAAGCTCGTTGATCACCTTGGATACCGCTTTTTCATTACCCGGAATCGGGTTAGAGCTGAAGATGATGGTATCGCCCGGTTTGATGGATACTTTTCTGTGAATATTAGATGCCATACGGGACAGGGCAGCCATGGATTCACCCTGGCTTCCTGTTGTAACCAGCGTCATCATCTCATCCGGATAATTTTTCATCTGACTGATATCAATGAGTGTGTTCTCCGGAATATCCAGATAGCCAAGCTTCTGGGCCGTAGTGATCACATTGACCATACTGCGGCCTTCCACTACAACCTTTCTTCCGTACTTATAGGCAGAATTGATGATCTGCTGTACACGGTCCACATTGGACGCAAAGGTTGCGATGATGATACGTCTGTTTCTGTGTTCATTAAAAATATTGTCAAAGGTTTTTCCAACCGTCCTCTCAGACTGGGTAAACCCTTTTCTCTCTGCGTTGGTTGAATCACACATCAGAGCAAGGACACCCTTTTTACCGATCTCAGCAAAACGCTGCAGGTCAATGGCATCTCCCACAACCGGTGTATAATCCACTTTAAAGTCTCCGGTATGAACAATGATTCCTGCCGGTGAATAGATGGCAAGAGCCGCTGCATCCTGGATACTGTGGTTTGTTTTAATAAATTCAATACGGAACTGTCCCAGGTTGATGGACTGTCCGAATTTGATGGTTTTTCTTCTGGTGGAGCGTAACAGTCCGTGCTCAGCCAGTTTGTTTTCAATCAGACCAATGGTCAGTTTTGTTGCATAGATCGGTATGTTCAGCTCCTTCAGAATATATGGGAGCGCACCGATATGATCCTCATGTCCGTGAGTGATCACAAAACCCTTAACCTTATCCTCATTCTCCTTCAGATAAGTAATATCAGGGATACACAGATCAATTCCAAGCATGTCGTCTTCCGGGAAGGCCAGGCCACAATCCACGACGATAATACTGTCCTCATACTCAAAGGCAGTAATATTCATTCCGATCTGTTCCAGACCGCCCAGCGGAATGATCCGCAGTTTATTCGATTCGTTAAAGTTCAAAAAGCACCTCCGTATAATGTCCGTCCGTGCAAATGCTTTTTAAGAACGAAGGTCCACATCCTCCAACATCTGCTGGAATACGCGGAAGACTGCATCCAGTTCTACCTCGTCTTCTACCATCTCGTATTCAGCCAGATCATCGCCATCTGCAGACATATCCTTCAGAATATATGCATTTGCCTCTTCGTCTTCATCGTCAGAATCAGAGACCAATAAATAGGATGTTCCGTTGATCCTGGTCTCCTCTTCTACAAAAAATTCAAGTTTCTCGCCATCTTCAGCTTCTAAATAAATCTTTTTATCCATCTCGCTCATCCTTGCCCCACGGGGTTATACCGTATCACAACTACAAGACCCGTACGTCACTACTCCTGCCAGCACTTCTGGAGGGGAGCTTCCGCACGGATCTGGTATGAATGGTTCTATATTCAGGGGATAAACAAAGTCCCCTGTCGTTCATATGGTTCTTATTCTCTTCCGCACAGCCATGCCTGATGATGGATATACTCTTTCAGGAGTTCCTCCACCAGTTCATCACGCTCTACCTTCATGATCATACTGCGAGCACCGTTATGGCTGGTGATATAGGTCGGATCACCTGACATAATATATCCAACGATCTGGTTTACAGGGTTGTATCCCTTCTCCTCCATCGCATGGTATACAAGGTCCAATACTTCTTTTACTGATACTTCAGGAGCAATGTTAACTTTAAAATACTGAGTATTGCTAAGATCTGCCATATCTATTCACGTCCTTTTATAATAAATTCCATTTTATTCTAATATAGAATATCAAAAATAGCAAGTCTCTTGCCTAGCGGATTTCTCCCACCAGACCTTCTGCCCCCATAAGTCCATTCAGCTGAACCCTGCGGATTTCATTCTCAAGATCCCCTTCTGCCACTGCGAAGACCCTTCTGTACTCCATGGTATGACCGGTCCAGTAGAGTTTGCCGTCTCTGTTTACCTGTTCCTCAAAGAGGACCTCCTGAACGGTGCCAATGGCACGCTCCAGATACTGCACTCTCTTCTTCTGATCGATCTCTTCCAGTACATGGAGACGGTCTTTCTTAACAGACTCCGGCAGCTGGTTTGGATAGGTAGCTGCTCTTGTGCCTTCTCTTCTGGAATATGGGAAGATGTGGGTCTCAAAGAAATCGATCTCGTCCACAAAGGCAGCAGACGCCGCAAAATCCTCCTCTGTCTCACCCGGGAAGCCGGTGATCACATCTGTTGTCAGTGCCGGATCCTTCAGGTATTTTCTCAGGATAGCACAACGATCTCTGTATTCTGCGCTGGTGTAGCGTCTGTTCATCGCCTTCAGAGTGCGGTCGCAGCCACTCTGCAGAGACAGATGAAAATGCGGACACACTTTCGGCAGGGAAGCCAATGCCATGGCAAACTCTTCTGTCACGATTCCAGGCTCCAGGGATCCAAGACGGATTCTTCGGATTCCTTCCACTTCATGTACCGCACGGATCAGAGAAAGCAGATTCTCCTCTGTATCAAAATCCACACCGTAAGAACTCAGGTGGATACCAGTCAGCACCACTTCTTTACAGCCGGATGCCGCAAGACGCTCTACCTCACGGATCACATCCTCTTTCCGTCTGCTTCGCACCCTGCCTCTTGCAAAAGGAATAATGCAGTAGGTACAGAACTGATTACAGCCATCCTGCACTTTAATAAAGGCACGGGTATGCTCTTCCGTACGATCAATATTCAGTTCTTCGTATTCATTTGTTTTGGAAATATCGATCACGGACTGGCGAAGGGCATCCGCTTCCTGCATCTCTTCAGGCAGACCGGCTCCCCGGCTGGCCCACTCTGACTCAAGCAGTTCGATCAGCTCCAGTTTTTTATTGTTTCCGATGACCAGATCAATGGCCTCGTCTTTTTCCAGTTCCTTTCCCTTGGCCTGTGCGTAACAACCGGTAGCCACAACCAGGGCATCAGGATTCATCTTTTTTGCTTTATGCAGCATCTGACGGGACTTCCTGTCGGCAATATTGGTAACCGTACAGGTATTGATCAGATACAGATCCGCACCCGGCTCAAAGGGCACGATCTCATAGCCAGCCTTCTCCAGCATCTGCTGCATGGATTCCAGCTCATAGGAATTCACCTTGCATCCAAGGTTATGTAAAGCCGCTTTGCGCTTCATGGAACACACTCCTTACTACTTGACTTTTATCATCTACGGGAATAAAATTAGGCATAGTTATTCTAACAGGAGGTAATATGACTTATGAAGACAGTAAAAATCTCTCTGAATTCCATTGATAAAGTAAAATCTTTTGTAAATGATATCACAAAATTTAATTTTGATTTTGACCTTGTATCCGGAAGATATGTAATCGACGCCAAATCCATCATGGGTATCTTCAGCCTGGATTTATCCAATCCGATCGTGCTGAACATCCATGCTGAAGGCAGTGAGCTTGAGGAAGCAGCAAGAGCAGTAGCACCATACGTGGTAGACTGATTCTTTACTTTACCGGTTCCTGATTACATAGACAGAGACACGGCACCTGATCTTTCGATCAGGTGCTTTTTTTACTGTTTTTACACTCTATCCAGGGAACATTTACCTGTGAACAGCACCATTTTGAATCCCTGTGACAGTTCTCTTATCCTTCTACGTGAATTACCTCTGTAGTCTCCAGTGCAGTCTTCATCAGATCATCGATCACATCTGCCAGTTTTTTCTCAGAGCGCTCGATGGTTTTCAGTACCGGTTTTGTAACCGGATGTTTTGCCACGAAGATCGTACAGCAATCCTCAAAAGGAAGGATAGAAGTCTCATAGGTACCGATCTTCTTAGACAGAGTAACGATCTCTTCTTTATCCATACCGATACATGGACGGAAGACAGGAATTGTTGTGGCTGCATCTGTACAGTAAAGGCTGTGCATGGTCTGGCTTGCAACCTGGCCGATGCTTTCACCTGTGATCAGACTGAGGGCACCTGTTTCCTCAGCGAAATGCTGAGCGATCTTCATCATGTATCTTCTCATGATAATGGTCAGTTCCTCATGAGGACATTTCTCATAGATGGCCAGCTGGATATCTGTAAAGTTGACCACATGCAGACGGATCGGGCCTGTATAAACAGCAACCTCTTTTGCCAGGTCAACAACTTTCTGTTTTGCACGCTCACTGGTATATGGCGGCGCATGGAAGTAAACTGCATCGATCCTTACACCACGTTTGGAAACCATGTATCCTGCTACAGGGGAATCGATTCCTCCGGACAGAAGAAGCATGGCACTTCCGTTGGTTCCCACCGGCATACCGCCCGGTCCCGGAATGATCTCTGAATAGAGGTAGATCTTATCACGTACCTCAACTGTCATGTAGATGTCAGGATTGTGGACATCAACAGTGAGATTCGGGCAGGCATCCAGGATCACACCACCCAGCTCCATATTCAGTTCCATAGTATCCAGCGGATATTTCTTGTTTGCTCTTCTTGCCGCAACCTTGAAGGTTTTCTTCTCATCTCCGTACATGGCTTTCATGTAGTCTGCAACTGCTGCGGAAAGGTGCTCAAATCCTTCATCCTCCAGAATCTGCACCGGGCAGATGCCGGAGATTCCGAATACAGTCTTCAGGGCCTCGATGGTACCCTCATAGTCAAAATCACCCTCGGTGAATACAAAGATACGGCCCATCTCTTTTGTTACCTTGAAGGTTCCGTCCACCTTCTTCAGTGTTCTTACGATATGACGAACCAGTGCATCTTCAAATATAAATCGGTTTTTTCCTTTGATACCGATCTCAGCGTATTTGATCAAAAATGACTGAAACACAAGTTTTCCTCCTATACTTCTTTTTCTCCCATATTCAGAACCGTTTTTCTGCTATTCGCTCCATGGTTCTGAACCGTTTCTTATCTTCTTGTATATTTTCTCAGGGCCGGCACAACCTCGCTCAGCACCTGCAGTGTATAATCAATTTCTTCAATAGTAGTGGTTTCAGCAAAACTGAAACGAACTGCTGCTTCCATCTCCGGCTTGCTGCAGCCGATGGCTGTCAGTGTGGCACTTCCTGCTCTCTTATGGCTGGAGCAGGCACTTCCTGCTGACACAAAGATGTTTCTGTCTTCCAGTGTATGCAGAAGAACCTCGCTTCGGATTCCCATGAAGGAGGCATTTAAGATATAAGGGGCGCCTTCTTCCTCGGACGGTCCGTGAATGATCACATCCTCAATCTTTGCAAGACCTTCGATCAGATGATGCTTTACCTTTCTCATCTGCTCCAGATTCTGATCCAGGTTTTTATACATGATCTCTGCAGCTACGCCAAGACCTGCTACACCCGGAACATTGTCTGTACCGGAGCGCATACCCTTCTGCTGGCCGCCGCCTAAGATCATTGGATGGATTTTTACCTTATCTCCCACATAGAGGAAACCGATTCCCTTCGGTCCATGGATCTTATGGCCGCTGGCAGATAACAGATCGATCTTCATTCGTTTGGGATAGATATGGAATTTACCGTAAGCCTGAATCGCATCCACATGGAAGAGTGTGTTCGGATTCTTCTTCTTGATCAGTTCACCAATCTTCTGGATTGGCTCTACGGTTCCGATCTCATTGTTTACATACATAACAGATACAAGAATAGTCTCATCTGTGATAGCTGCTTCCAGTTCTTCCAGACTGATGCATCCGTCAGGACCTACGCCCAGACGGGTCACAGTAAAGCCCTGATCCTCCAGTGCCGCAAGCGGTGCGGAGATAGCTGCATGCTCAATCTGTGTAGTGATGATATGCATTCCTTTTCTCTTATTGGCCTGGGCAGTTCCGTAAAGGGCCCAGTTGTTGGACTCTGTACCACCGGAGGTGAAGTAAATCTCCTTGTCCTGCACCTTCATGGTCTTTGCAATGATGGCTGCGGAGCGTTTCAGATACTGTTCAGTCTCCACACCTTTCAGATGCATGGAGGACGGATTGCCGTAATCCTCCATCATGGTTTTTACTACAATGTCACGAACCTCTTCATAACAGCGGGTCGTGGCTGAATTATCCAGATATGCTTCCATTGCATTCTCCCTCTATATTAATCCTGCTCCAGAAGATACATGAGAATGGAAAGGGTAGTAAGACCTGCTGTTTCTGTACGCAGGATCCTCTTGCCCAGAGTGATTGGTTCAAAGCCCTTCTCCATCGCTTTCTGCACTTCTTTTTCTTCAAAACCACCCTCAGGTCCGATCAGGATACCGATGGACTGGCCGGGTGTAATACTCTCCAGTACTTTTCTGGTGCCCGCCATACCCTCAGCTCTCTCATAAGGGATCAGGCGGATATCCATGGTTTCCGCATAGGCCAGCGCCTGGTCATAGGTCATGATTTCAGACACTTCCGGTACCAGCATTCTCTTGGACTGTTTTGCCGCACTTTCAGAAATCGCATTCCAACGGGCTACCTTGCTGACAGCACGTTTTCCATCCAGCTTTACAACACAGCGTTTGGAAGAAACAGGGACGATCTCTCTTGCTCCTAACTCTACTGCCTTCTGAATGATCAGCTCCATCTTGTCTCCTTTGGGAAGACACTGGAACAGACAGATGCGGGATGGCAGTTCCTTGCCCGGCTTCTGAGCATCCAGGATTTCTGCCACTACTTCTTCAGTGGTCATGGAAGCAATCTTGCAGGTGTACTCCCACTCATCGCCACTGCTGATCAGGATCTCCTCGCCCGGACGCATGCGGAGGACACTGCGGATGTGGTTTACATCCTCACCCTCAATGCGGATGGTACCGTCCTGAATCTGGTCTGCATTTACAAAAAATCGATACATCTTGTATTCCCTCTACCTGTTTGCCTAAGGGTTATTTCTGAGCAGTGATGGAAACCCACTCGCCCTGGTGTGTGATCTCCAGAACAGTCAGGCCTGCAGCTTCCACTGCTTCTTTCACTACTTCTTCTTTTACATCCAGAATTCCGGAGGTGATATAGACAGCGCCCGGTTTCATCTGGTTTACGATAACAGGAGTCAGAGGAATCAGTACGTCTGCCAGAATGTTGGCAGCAACGATGTCATACTTCTCATATCCTGCACGGTCCTGTACCGCTTTATCATCGATGATATTTCCGATCAGCATGTCGAATGCCTCCTTCGGAATATCATTTACTTCCTTATTCTCTTCAACAGCCGGAACTGCACATAGATCCAGATCGGTTCCCAGTGCATGACCTGCTCCGAACTTCAGAGCCAGAATGGAAAGGATACCGCTTCCTGTTCCCACATCCAGGATCTCATCCCCTGGTTTTACATGTTTTCTCAGCTGACGGATACACAGCTGGGTAGTCTCATGCATACCTGTTCCGAATGCTGTGCCCGGATCGATATGGATAATAAGCTTATCCTTATCCTCTTCTTTTACTTCCTCCCAGGAAGGAATGATCAGGATATCGTCTACATAGAACTGTTTGAAATACTGTTTCCAGTTATTGATCCAGTCCTTGTCCTCTGTCTCAGAAGCTGTAATAGTTGCTTCTCCGATATCCATAAAGCTGCGAAGATCTTCCAGCTCCTCTTTTGCACGGGCCAGGATTCCCTCGTTGTCCTCATCCGGCTCCAGATAGAAGCTTAAG
>JAKSRN010000090.1 GCA_024403585.1 Lachnospiraceae bacterium
GACCGCAGGGTGAAAAAATCCGTAAATAATGCTATAATTCGGAGTGAACTGCCGACGGATCTGAAGGATGACATTCATAAGGATTGACTGACGAGTGGGGACGGAGGCATATATTCATCCTACAAAGATATGTTTACAGGAAAGGGGAAACAATATGATTAGCAGAGAGGAAGCATATTCCTTATTAACGAAATACAACAAAGACAGTTTTCACATTCAGCACGCACTGACAGTGGAGGCAGTAATGAAATGGTACGCGAAGGAGCTGGGCTACGGCGAGGAAGTAGAGTACTGGGGACTGGTAGGTCTTCTCCATGACATTGACTTTGAGCTGTATCCTGAGCAGCACTGCCTGAAAGCCCCGGAAATGCTTCGTGAAGGCGGCATTTCTGAAGACATGATCCACGCCATCGTTTCTCATGGATTTGACATTGACATGGGATTCGAGCCTCGCATTGATGTGGCACCGGAGCGTGAGATGGAGAAGGTTCTTTTTGCAGCGGATGAGCTGACCGGACTGATCTGGGCAGCTGCACTGATGCGTCCGTCTAAGAGCTGCAAGGATATGGAACTGAAATCACTGAAGAAAAAATATAAGAGCAAAGGTTTTGCTGCGGGCTGCAACCGCGATATCATCGCAAGGGGTGCTGCGCAGCTGGGCTGGGAACTGGAGAAACTGCTGGATCTGACTCTTAAGGCTATGGCTGCCTGCGAGGATGAGATCCAGGCTGAGTCTGAAAAAATCGGATAAGGAGAGAAAAGATGGCTGGATATCTGATCAAGGATACAACCAGAGAGGAAAGAGCACAGATCGTTGCGGATTCTCTGGGGAATATTGATGCTACCTGTGACGGCTGCATGGCGGGACTGGCAGATATGTATCAGGATTACATCGACGGGAAAAAGGAAATCCGGGAGATTACCATGGAGTTCAATGCCCGTTATGTGAAGGGCGACAATGATCGCGAGGAGAGAAATTCCTGTATGCGCTAGATGTTGCGAATGCGTACAGGCCGTCTCCACTGTGTTGCGGAAATTCAGGAAATTAAGGGGCCGATGCCTGCCCCTGCACAACAGCATCGAGATAAAAGAGGATACTGCATGATAAATAAAGCAAAAGATATCTTTCATGAATATGCTTCTCACTATGACTGTGAGAACGGAAAAATCAAACTGAAGATTATCCACACCATGGCTGTAGCGGATGTGATGGAGGAACTGACCAGGCTTTGTCAGTTACCTGAAAAGATCCGTGATCTGGCTGGGGTCTGTGCTGTTTTCCATGATATTGGCCGATTCGAGCAGGTGACGCAGTACGATACGTTTCTGGATCATTTGTCACGGGATCATGCGGATTTGGGGTGTGAGGTGCTTGTGAGTGAGCATTTTCTGGAGTTTCTTCCGGAGAGGGAACAGAAGCAGGTGCTGACGGCCATTCGGAATCATAACAAGTTTCAGATTGAAGAAGGGCTGGATGAGGAGACTCTGCTTCTTTGCAAACTGATCCGTGATGCGGACAAATGCGATATCTTCCGCGTATTTGCCTGTGAGGATATGGTGGATACCATGGGTGAGACCTATGAGCAGGTGGCGGAGGAGACGGTGACGGATGAGGTGTATGACACGATCTTCCGGCATGAGACGGTGCTGAAGACCATCCGAAAGACGGGGCTGGATATCTGGATTGGCTTCCTTGCTTTCTTCTTTGATCTGTATTTTGATGAGAGTATCCGGATCCTGCAGAAGCAGAAGTATTATCTGCAGCCGTTCGAGAGGATTACTTTTACACTGCCGGAGACTCGGAAGAAAGTGCAGGAGATCCGGGAAGAGGTGGAGAATTATATTGCGTCGCGTTTGTGAGAAATCGTGAGATTGCTGTGTATAGTGGAATGCAATCCATCCTGCGAAAGTGGGTTATGTGCGAAGGCATGTATGGAAGCGTGTTTGTAACACGTGAGACTTCTCAGTCTGTATAGAATAATAACAACGAAAGGACAACTGCTATGGCTGTAATGGATCAGAAACTCAGAACTTTATATCTTCTGGATATCATGCTGCAGAGGACCGATGAGGAGCATTTGCTTAATGCGTCTGATCTCTGCCGGATCCTGGATCAGGAGTATGGAATCTCCACGGATCGAAGAACCATCTATACGGAGATCGAGATCCTGATGAAGTATGGACTGGATATTGTGCAGAGAAAGGGAAAGAATCCGGGCTACTTTGTTGCAAGTCGTGAATATGAGCTGCCGGAGCTGCGTCTTCTGGTGGATGCGGTGCAGTCTTCTAAATTCATCACCGAACAGAAATCCCGAGAGCTGATCCTGAAGCTGGAAAAACACTGCAGTAAGAGCCAGGCCTATGCTTTGCAGCAGGAAGTTTTTATTGTAAACCGACCGAAGGCGGAGAATGAGACCATCTATTACAATGTGGATACCATTCACAATGCAATCGTGGCCAATAGAGAGATCTCTTTTAAATATGCGGAGTGGACCGTGAAGAAGGAGTTCCGGCTGAAAAAGGATGGAGCACTTTACAAAGTGAGTCCATGGGCGCTGACATGGGATGACGAGAATTATTATCTGGTTGCTTATGATGCAGAGGCTGGAAAGATCAAGCATTATCGTGTCGATAAGATGCAGAACACGGATGTGCTGGAGTCGGTGAGACAGGGCGCAGAAGCCTTTAAGGATTTTGATCTGCCGGCATTTTCCAAGAAGACATTTGGAATGTACGGTGGCAGAGATGAGGAAGTGGTGTTTGTCTGCGAGAATCATCTGGCGGGGGTTATGCTGGATCGTTTTGGGCACGATATCTGGCTGGTTCCTGTGGATGAGGAGCATTTCCGAACAAGAGCACTTGTATCGGTGAGCCCGCAGTTCTTTGGCTGGGTGACAGGAATCGGCAAGGGGCTTCGGATTGAGGGGCCGGATAGTGTTCGGGAGGAGTACCTGACACACGTGAAGGCGGTTTTGGAGAATTATTAAAGTGCAACTTTTTGTATCTGTCCCTGGGTGGTTCATTGTCAAGGAAACAGCGGATTGAGTGATGATTTGACAAAGGTTCTTTGGAATTGTCAAGGAAACTGAGGATTGGGAGATATTTTGACAAAACTAGATACACATTGTCGATAAAACAAGGAATTTGGAGCAGTTTTGCCAAATTAAAGAGATCGATTGGAAAAAATGTTATGAAATAGGCATTTTCATGACAATAGCAATAAGCAATTGGCAAAAAGAAGTAAAAATAGCTATATCCATGACAAGAATTAAAAGCGATTGGAAAAAGAGAAGCAAAAAAGCCATTTTTATGACAAAAACTACGTTCGCACCTCAAGATTGAGCGCTAGCGGGATATAAGAAGTGGGTTGCTGTCTGAGTTGTGAATAGGGCTAAAAAAGCAGAAGCCATGCGTCGGCATGACTTCTGTTTTTTTGTACGAATAACGATGAGGATTCTCTGTTTACTCAATGATGGCCATCGCCATGGTGCTGTTCCTCGGTGTGCTGCTGTTCTTCAGCGTAGTGCTGTTCTTCAGCGTAGTGCTGCTCTTCAGCATGGTGCTGCTCTTCAGCATAGTGTTGCTCTTCAGCGTAGTGTTGTTCTTCAGCGTGCTGCTGTTCTTCCACATAGTGCTGTTCTTCCACATGCTGCTGTTCTTCGGCGTGCTGCTGTTCTTCAGCATAGTGCTGTTCCTCAGCATGCTGCTGTTCCTCAGCATGCTGCACTTCCTTCTGCGGAACCTCAGTCTGTGGCACAGCCTGTACAGAATCATGATGTTCGGTTTCATGGTTGCTGCCATTGTTGCTGTCGTGGAGATTACCGTTCGCACTGTCATGGGAATTATCATGGCTGCTGGCATTGTTGTTGTCATGTAGATTGCCATTCCCACTATCATGGGAATTATCATGCGCACTGTCGTGCGCGCAAATCTGATCCTTGATCTCTTTGATGGTCATGTGCTGACAATCCTCTGTAGTCACGCTGTGATCCAATTCATGCAGCTGCTGGTACAGAAGATATTTTCCGAATGACATCTCATGCTCATGTGCTTCCTGATAGATATCCATACCAGCCAAAACTGTCGTACCATTATGCTTCCGGAAAGCACTGCAATTCTGCAACAAATGCTCCAGCTCTCGACCATGAGCCTCTGTCGACCCGATTACGGTAAGATTCAGCTCACAGTCATCTGTAAGGTATGGCTGAAACTCCTGACAATTCAGAAGATTTTCCACCGCATCCAGACAAGGCTTTCCTTTCAGGTCAATACAATCCAATATTTTCTTTCCATCATCATTCCAGGCATCAGCACAGATCACAGTATTCTTTTCGTCCAGGCAAAGCTCAATTGACGGATTCACATCAATACTGATATAGGCAACTGGCGACTGGGCGATGCCGGCATTTCCGATTCTGAAGTGTGAGCCCAGAAGAATGCCGACGATGAGGCAGGCGGCTGCTACTGCTGCAGTGCTGAAAATAGGCATTTTCCGAGTCTTCTTTACAGAGCTGGAAGTTATGCTTTCCTCTGGCACCTGATTCCCCTGCTCCATCAGTCTTCTCTGTTCTTTTAGTCTCTGTTTTGTCTCTTCAATCAGGTTTTCATTCGCATGAAGCTGATCAAAGGACTCTCTGATTACGCTACTCATCCGTTCCACCTCCAAGTTTTGTCCTTAACAGTTTCCTTCCTCTTGCCAGAAGTGAGTAAACTGTATTTTCCTTTTTGTGCAGAACCTCAGCGATCTCCACAGCTGAATAGCCTTCATAGTAGAATAGATAGATAACCATGCGGTATTTCTCCGGTAATCCGAGAACCGCTTCCATTACTTCTTCCTGCTGCTCGGTCAGATATTCGGAATTGTCTGCAAGCACCTCCAATGGTTCTCTTTTTTTCCAAAATGAAGTTTTCAGCTGATCTTTGCAGGCATTTGCCGTAACACGGATCAGCCAGGCACGTTTATGCTCTTCTGAATAAAAACGTCCGTCATAGAGCATGTATTTCATGAAAACAGTCTGGAAGAGGTCTTCACAGTCTGAATGGTTTTTCAGATAACAGATGCAGATCCTGTAAACCGTATCCGCGTACTGCTCAATCGTCGCTTCAACGTCTGCTTCGCTTCGCACAAACTTCACCCCCTTCTTTTATTGATGGTAAAAATCTTTTACACATAGTATACGAACCGGAAAAAAGAATCCTTGCAGATTTTTGCATTTTTTGTATGGAATTTAGAATAAGTCCTGAAAATGCATCCTCACTATCATACTATGTTTTTCATTTTGAAAAAAGACCACTTCGCGTGCCATTAACAAATAAGGAGCAAGGTACTGTCATTGGGTACCTTGCTCCTGACTGAGTCTTCTTATTTCATTATAATTGGGTGTTTCTTTAGCATTTTTGGGCGGTGTTTACACCTCTGTATTTACTCGGCTCAGTTTTTCTTCAACCAGTTTTCTTTCGGCAGCAACATACCTGGCATCAGTAGCGGACATTTTGAGCTCATCATATTTAGCGGCTTTAACGGCGTAATCCAGCGCTTTATCGTTTTGTGGTGTGTTTCTCTTGATGATGAGACTATAACAGGGCATACTTAAGGGCAGATGGAGGGAGCCATAACAGAACCTTAAGAAATAGATTCGAACAAACGTTCTGAAAGTGCGTATTTTTGTACACTGGTATGGTGCATACTTATATCACCGGGAGAGAGATTTATCAAGATGATGATCAGGAGGTATAAGTTATGAAAGGCTATTATGTTGCGAATGGTTTCATGGGACTTGTTGATGGAACATACAGATTGTTTGCAGATGAAACAGACTATAGAGAATATCTGGAGGATTGATCATCTATGGATCAGAATGAAATCCGATGGGATAAATTTTTAAGAATAAAGACAACGGGCCGGGATGATTCTAACTCGGATCAGTATAAATATCCATACGAGCCCACACCATATTCCGTATTGGAGCGACTGACCAATTACGGGGAGATCAAGAAGAAAAACCTGCTTCTGGATTATGGCTGCGGGAAGGGAAGAGTAGATTTTTTCATATCCTATCAGACCCGTTGCTCATCAATCGGAATAGAGTATGATGAGCGGATCTTCCATACTGCGGAGGAGAATCGGTCTACAGCGGTATCTTCACAGCGGGTCCGTTTTGAATTGCAGGATGCGGCCGGATATGCCCTTCCTAAAGACGTGGACCGGATCTTTTTCTTTAATCCTTTTTCAGTGGAGATTCTGCGAAAGGTTATGGCAAGAATTCTGGAGTCCTGGTATGAAGAACCCAGAAGGATCCTGTTGTTTTTCTATTATCCATCGGAGGAATATGTTTCTTATCTGATGACAGTAGATGAGCTGGAATTCTATGATGAGATTGACTGCAGGGATTTGTTTCCAGGGGATGATCCGAGGGAAGAGATTTTGATATTTGAGCTTTGGTGAGAGTGTGGAAAAATAGAATAATGAGTGGGGTTCTTCGATAAGTCAAGTAGTGATGTGAGATGCTTGGAAGAGTCCGAATAGAGTAGAAAAACTGCTGCGGAAACACGAGGGTGTTTTTGCAGCAGTTTTTTTCGCGTTATTGTTAAGTTTGAATACTTGGTTTTTATCAGGAAGGTCGCAGTTGGGTAGCTGCTCCCGATGCGTTGGGAAAAGTACAACTTTTCGTACCTGTCCCCAGAGGTGTCACAAAAATGCAACTTTTTGTACCTGTCCCCAAAAGTTGCACTTTCAATCCCCGAGACTGAAATTGAAATACCCATGTCCCTCTGTCAGGAAATAAGTAGTCTCATCTGCATCCCAGATCATCAGCCCCGGATGGTACTGGCTGGTCTGCTTGATCTGGCCTGTAAGCCCCAGTGCTTTGTACATGGCTGGCTGCGTAAGCACTGCCTGCAGTTCTTCTTCTGAAAGGGTATTCTCCAGAATCTTCAGGCTGTCTTCTTCCTGTCTGTACATGAGAAGCTCTTCTTCGCCGTCTTTGGAAGTAAGACTGACCGCATGGGTCTCTTCGCTTCCATAGTAGTAATAGATAAAATCTACGCTTTTTTCATTCCATTGAAATGTTCCGGGCTCTGTGAAGAGACTGTCGCGCAGCTTCTTGTACTCGGAAGGAGTGAGTTTTTGGTTGCTGACGCATGCAGCGTCTTCTGCTTCTTCTGCAGTGCGAGCTGGCTCGATCATGGTTACTTCTGTTTCATCCGTATACAGTTTTCTGAATCCCAGCTTTTCATAGTAGGCATAGAGATCTGGCTCTGCCGGTGACAATACCAGCGGCTGATGGAATTCCTTTTCTGCAAATGCCAGCAGTTTTCGGATAAATCCCCGGTTTCTGTATTCCGGAAGGGTTGCCACGGCATAGACATATCTGGCATCTGAATCTGTCTCTGAATCCGGTCCCTTGATGGTGATCGGCAGAAAGCACGCCATGGAGACTGGTTTTCCTTCTACGCAATAAAGAAGAATGGTATCTTCTTCCTGCATACGGTTTAGGAATTCTTCGATGAAAGCCTCACTGTCTCCGAAAACACTTTTCCAGATGTGGA
>JAKSRN010000091.1 GCA_024403585.1 Lachnospiraceae bacterium
CGGGTTCCTGGAAAAAGCATCCGTTTTCGGATGGAAATCCGCAGGGATTCTACAATTACAAGGAATTTGCCGGGGCTCTGACCGACTATGTGCTGGAGATGGGCTATACCCATGTAGAGCTGATCGGTATCGCAGAGCATCCGTTTGACGGTTCCTGGGGATATCAGGTCAGCAACTACTATGCGCCAACTTCCCGCCATGGCTCACCAAAGGACTTCATGTATCTGGTGGACTATCTTCATAAACATGGAATCGGCGTGATCCTGGACTGGGTACCGGCGCATTTTCCAAAGGATGAGCACGGTCTTGCGGAATTTGATGGTTCTCCGCAGTTTGAGTACCAGGACTACAACAAGGCAAATCATCCGGACTGGGGTACAAAGATCTTTGATTACGGCAAAAATGAGGTCCGCAACTTCCTGATCTCCAATGCCCTCTACTGGATCAAAGAGTACCATGTAGACGGACTTCGTGTGGATGCGGTTGCGTCCATGCTCTATCTGGACTTTGGCCGTCAGCCTGGTCAGTGGACTCCAAACGTGGAAGGTACAAACAAAAACCTGGAGGCAATTTCCTTCTTCCAGGATCTGAATACAACCATCGATGAGACCAGTGTTGGCGCCATGATCATCGCAGAGGAATCTACCGCATGGCCGATGGTTACAGGCCCTGTAAAGGACGGCGGTCTGGGCTTCCATTTTAAATGGAACATGGGCTGGATGAACGATTTCCTCCGCTACGAGAAGATGGATCCGTATTTTCGTCAGTTCAACCATAATCTGATGAACTTCAGTATGATGTATGCTTATTCCGAAAACTTTATCCAGGTGCTTTCCCACGATGAGGTTGTCCATATGAAGGGCTCTATGCTGGAGAAGATGCCGGGTCCGATCTGGGATAAGGCAGCGAATCTGAAGGGGGCTTATACCTATATGATCGGCCATCCCGGTAAGAAACTGCTCTTTATGGGACAGGATTTCGGACAGGAAAGAGAGTGGAGTGAGGCAAGAGAGCTGGATTGGTTCCTTCTGCAGGATCCGCGACACATGGCACTGAAAGACTATATGCGCGATCTGATCCATCTCTACCGCGAGCATCCATGCATGTATGAGCTGGACACACAGGAACCGGGCTTCACCTGGGTAAATGCTGACGACAACGAAAGAAGCATTTTCTCCTTTGAACGTCATTCCAAAGACGGAAAAGATAACCTGCTGATTGTATGTAACTTTACACCGGTCAACAGAACAGACTACAGGGTTGGCGCATACAAAGACAGGGAATATACTCTTCTTCTTAATAGTGATGATACGAAATACAGTGGCGGCGGAATGCATCCGACAGATCAGGTTACATTTGTCACAGAAGAGGTGGAGGCAGACGGAAGGGATTATTCCTTTGCAGTGGAGCTGCCTGCATTTGCAGCAATGGTATTCTCGTTTGATTCTGTGGGCGAGGCTTACAGAGAGAGAACTCCGGCTGAGATGCGCAAAAAAGAAAATCCGCAGATGAAATTTACCTTCGGTGTGGATGTGGGCGGAACGACCGTCAAGCTGGGATTCTTCACAGAAGAGGGAGAACTTCTGGAAAAATGGGAGATTCCGACAAGAAAAGAACTGAAAGGATCACAGATCCTTCCTGATATCGCACAGGCAATCACAGACAAGTTAAGTGAAAACCGCATGACCGTGGCAGATCTGAATGGTGTCGGAATGGGCGTTCCGGGGCCGGTTGACCAGAACGGTATCGTTCAGAAATGTGTCAACCTGAAATGGGGCGTCATCGACGCAGCCGGCGAACTCAGCAATCTGCTGGGCGTTCCTGTAAAGGTTGAAAATGATGCCAATGTTGCAGCTCTCGGCGAGGCATGGAAGGGTGCCGGAGAGGGTGTCAGCAGCAGTATCATGGTGACACTGGGTACTGGTGTCGGCGGCGGATTGATCTATGACGGCAAGATTTTCTCCGGAAGTCATGGGGCAGCCGGTGAGATCGGTCATATCTGTGTCAATGCTCAGGAAACCAGAAAATGTAACTGCGGTAAATACGGATGTCTGGAACAGTATTGTTCTGCAACCGGTATTGTCCGCATGACAAATAGAGCTCTCCTGGAGAACAAGGATGCTTCACCACTGAGAAAACGTAAGAGACTTTCAGCAAAAGCAATCTTTACAGCCCTTGGAGAAGGGGATCCGCTGGCCAATGCGATCGTTAATCAGGTGGGAGATACCCTTGGCAAAGCCCTTGCAGGAATCACTTGCACCTTCGATCCGGAGAGAATCGTAATCGGCGGCGGGGTATCCAATGCGGGTAAACCGCTGATCAATGCAATTAAAGCAGGCTACCGCAAATATGCGTTCCACGCAACAAAGAAGACAGAGATTGTAAAAGCCAGCCTTGGCAATAATGCAGGTATTTACGGAGCGGCAGCGCTTATCTGCAAAAACTGATCTTTGGATGCGGAGTGGCCAAGCACTTTGTGCTAATCCGTTGACCACGCCTGCAAATACATAAACCAGTTCCTCTTTTTTCTTTTCTTATTAGGAAGAACCGACAGTAAATGAGAAGTATTACTGTCGGTTCTTTGTGTTTATATGGATTTTGATAGATATTTGGAAGTGCGCAGATGAGCTTTTCTCTGCAGACCATGATAATAGAGATACCAGAGTACACCGGCCATTACCAGTCCACCGGTCACATCGATTATGGAATGCTGTTTCAGGAACATGGTGGAGAGGACAATCAGAATAGTCAGGAGCAGAGAACTCCATCGGATAAAATATTTTTTCCTGAAATAATAGCTGTCCCAGATGGCAATGCAGGTTGCTACCGAGTTAAATACATGAATACTTGGAAATACGTTCGTGGAAGTATCGGTCGTGTACAGCCCCTTCACAACAGAAGTCAGGAAGTTGTCTCTTGGAAACACCTCAGGACGCAGCTGAAGTCCGTTTGGCCATACCCATGAAATAAACAGGAAAAGAGTCATTCCTGTGCACAGGTAAAAGCCATACCGGTGAAATTCACCAGCTGATGTCGGCCCCAGTGTAAACCAGATCAGAAAGATCGTAATATAGACAAACCAGAGATAGTAGGGAATGATAAACCATTCACAGAAGGGGATCATCTGATCCAAAGGGCAGTTGATCAGATGGACAGGAACGTCTCTGTGTTCCAGATAATAGAAACAGCCGAAGTAGAAAACGGCGTAGACAAAAACGAACCATACCTGTTTCATCTTATATTCAGGAAGCCTCATAAAGTCGCCTTTCTTGTTACATGGGAAATTCTGAGAAATTTCCTGTGTGACAAAAACAATTATGTGGGAATTTCAGGAAGCATTTTTTCAAAAATGACTCCGTCGAATCTCTTTTTGCAGGTTGCATAGGCTTTCTCACTGCGGATCGTCCAGACCCAATAAGGGGTTCGGAACAGCCGGGCGTTCAGGATACTGCCCAGAGAGCCGTAGTGGCGATAGTTATAAGCGATAAAATCCGGCCGGCTGATCCAGTTCAGGAGAAGCTCGGTGGAAGCAATCTTCAGAGGCAGGGCTGGTGGTTCTGATGGCTTATATCTTGCAGACAGCTGCCCCCTCAGTACCTCCGGTCTGTTCTTTCTGAACCATCTAAGACCAAAAGGCTGGAAGGATTCAATCATATAGTTACCGGTGTAGCTGTCCAGAAGACTGGCAAGGACCGGGCAAAGAGACAGATCTCTTGTGGGGAGTTTCATCTCGATCAGAAGCGGGACCCGGCCATTTACCAATTCCAGTACTTCTGGCAGAAGTGGTGCACAGTAATCTGTTCCTTTAAGCGCATAGCGGGAAATCTGATCGTAGGTCATCTCTTCCACTTTTTCGTCCAGCTGGCACATCCGTTTTAATGTATCGTCGTGAAAGACCACCAGCTGCTTATCTTTTGTCAGATGGACATCCAGCTCAATGGCAAAACCGGATTCCACTGCCCGGGAAAATGCCGGAAGGGAGTTTTCCGGAATCTGCAGATCCATATCCCAAAGACCTCTGTGGGCATAGGACCAGTCAGCATAGTGCAGACAGTCTGTTTTCCGACCAAAATTCGGAAGGATTGCCCAGATGTAGAAGACAAGGAGCAGGAGGATCAGCAGCAAAAAAAACAGCAATAAAAGCATAGGTTTTTCCTCCGTTTCTTAGATTTTACAGCTTATGAAGGGGATAGTAAATAATTGCAGGAAAAATTGTTTCAGGTGAGCATTGTAATAGAGAATTGAAAAACACAATTGACAGAACATAGATCAGAGTTGAAAAGGCTTTTTTTGCTTTCAAAGCAATACGAAAAAAATGATTCCAGCACGCAGATGGTTAGAAAACACTAACTATTTTGCGAGATAATATTGACAATACAGGACAGAAGGAATATAATCTGCCTGTGGAGTTAGTAGGAACTAATTATATACGATTCTAGTAGATGCAAAACTGTTGTATTGCATCTATGTTTTAGAATGAGGGTTAGAGGCAACTAACTACAAAACGTATTTTCAGGAAGGAGAAATAATTATGCATAAGAAAAAATTGTTATCAGCTTTACTTAGTGTAGCTTTGGTATCAACTCTTTTGCCAGCTTCTGCTTTTGCGGCAGAATCTTACATGGCGGGTACTTATTCAGGATCTGCAGTAGTTTATTGTGATGAGGATGAAGATTTTGAGGATTACTCTATCACAGTAGACTTAACCGTTGATGAGACTGGAACCATTGGTGGAATTGAGATTACAGGATATGGTGATACTTATGAAAACAGTAACAGTAAGTATGTGTCAAACGCTCTTAACGGCAAAAAAAATTCCGGTGGTGTTTCCGCTCAGCTTGTTGGACAGAGTATTGAGACTGTTCTTGCTATGGATAATGTAGATATTGTTTCAGGGGCAACCTGCACCTCCAATGCGATTTTAGAGGCAGTAAAGGCTGCTGCAGCAACTATTCCTGTAACTGAATCAATTGATACATCTGTTCTTCAGACTGCAATCAACGAGGCAGAGGCAATTGAAAACACGAATTACACAGAGGATAGCTGGTCGGCATTTTCAGAGGCGCTTTCTGAAGCATATGCTGTGATTGCTGCACCGGAATCTCAAGAAGCAGTTGATACAGCAGTTGCAAATCTGATCAATGCACAGGAGGCTCTTGAAGAGAAGGAAGCTGTAAAAAAAGCAACCGCTTCTGTAGCTGCAGGAGGTGTGAACTACTACTATGCAGATACAACAGGGGATGATGACAATACGATTTACACTGTCAGTGTTACTACAGGAAGAGGACCAAGTGCAACAACCACTGTTTATGAGTTTACGAAAGCAGACATGACTCAGGCTGCTGATACTGCGGTTTATTATATTGCAGCACCTGGCGCTGTAGCGCTCACAGGAAGCCTCTATGGATATAGCAGCGGAACCGCTTCCAGTTATAAAACAGTATATGGTCAGCTGGGGGCAACAACAGAGGATCCTGCTTATGATGCAGTTTCCAGTGCAACAAATTTCAGTGGCTCCCATGCAAAAGACATCTCTTCCGTTGTTACCTATGGAACAGATGGAGCAGGAAACAAAGCCATTACAGGACTGAATCTGAATAGAGGTGTGGTTTCTGTTGATGCTGCTACATATGTTGATGCCAGTGTTCTTAATGCAGCAGGTTATGAACTGACTGAAGCGCAGCGTACAGCACTTTCTTTAAAATTAAAAGCAAATCCGACAGTAGCTCCTTCCGAGAATATTGTAACTGTATCTCTGGCGAGTGCAGCATGGACCACCAGCCGTTATGGAATTGGTGAGTTTGCTATTGTTCCTGATGACACCGTGGACGGCTATGTATGGAGTGAATACTGGGACAACATGTATGCTGCAACCATCAGCAACGGTACAACGACAGTTGGTGCCGTTCACTGGATCGACCTTTACGGTGAGTCTGCTACAAGCGGAGCACACTATAATAAAGTAGAGCTTGCGATCAACAACGGTACAAGTGTTGCATCCAATGCGGCAGAGGTCAGCCGTTATGCGGCATTCTTCAATAAAAAGGGTGAGATGAGACCTGGTACCTATACAATTACTCTGTTTTCCGAGGGTTATACACCACTGACAGCAGAGGTTGTAATTGAGGGATCTGAGAATCTTGCAATTACAGAGCAGCCAGTAAACTGGAATCTGGCAGACGGACAAGAAGTGATGTACAGTGTTACAGCTGAGAATGCAGCTTCTTATAAGTGGTATTACAGCAAAGATGGAGGTAAAAAATGGTACCCATCTACACTGGAAGCTACAGAGGATGACGAGACATCTTCAATCTCTTTGAAAGCAGCCACTTCTAATGTTGGTACAATCTACAAATGCAAAGTTACTGGTATTGATGGAACTGTTGCATTCTCTGATTCAGTTGGAATTACCGGTGTTCCGAAAATTGTAATAGAGCCTTCGAATGTTTCTTTCAAAGCTGGGAAAACAGCTACTTTCTCCGTTGAAGTAAATGAAGAGTGTAAAGACAGTGCAGTTTACCAGTGGTACTACAGCAAAGACGGTGGAACTAAATGGTTCAAGAGTACTGCAGCAGGAGCAGATACATCGGCCGTTTCTGTGAAGATGACTAACAGTGCGAATAATATCATGTATTACTGTAAAGTCACTGTTAGTGGAATCTCAGTTAAATCTGATGCAGCTGGCTATGATTCATAAAATCAACTGTGCAGGGGTAAAATCCACCGCATAAGCGGGCGGTGGATTTTTAAATTTCATTTTGCGCAGGTGTGCATTGATACAACAAAATCTTGCATAATTCGCCGTTTTCGTATATACTATGTAAAGTATTATGCTCTTTTATATATTTTTCACGAGAGCAACATAGAAAGGAAAGCATTATGGCATTATTACAGGATTGGAGAGCCGTTGCTTACAATCAGCAGGCTGATAAAGGACAGTTACAGAAATTCTGGAACAGATATTTCCTTCTTGAGAAGGGAATTTATGAGCAGCTTCTGTCAAACCCGGATGAAGTTGTTAAAGGAACAGTGAAAGAGCTGGCAGAGAAATATAACATCAACGTGATGGATATGACAGGATTCCTGGATGGAATTAATGACTCCCTGAAAGTTCCAAACCCAATCGAGGAGATGGATGAGAATACAGAGGTAAGTCTGGAGTTTGATAATGAGACTCTTTACAAAAACATGGTAGATGCAAAAGCTGAGTGGCTCTATGGTCTGCCAATGTGGGATGAGATCTTTACTCCTGATCAGAAAAAAGCACTGTATCTTGAGCAGAAAAAATCCGGTACAATCGTAAAAGAGAAAAAGGTCGGAAGAAATGATCCGTGTCCATGCGGAAGCGGCAAAAAATTCAAACATTGCTGCGGAAGATAAGCAACTGATTTTCTGTTACAGAAAACGGTTGACTGCCTGAAGAAACAGGATTTTCAGAGCTGTCGCAGTAATTGCGGCAGCTCTTTTTTTATGGAAGGAACACGTTATGATAATTGCAGTAGATGTTGGAAATACAAATATCGTCGT
>JAKSRN010000092.1 GCA_024403585.1 Lachnospiraceae bacterium
TTTGTTACAGGAACTTTCTCTTCAGCCAATACTCTTGTCTTGTCCATTGCTTCTGTTTTATCTGCAGCCAACTGATCTGTCTTAGCCATCTGCGCTTTCAGCTGTGTCGCACGATTAATGGCAAACAGACGGGCAGTTGCCATCAGAGACTCTGTAGCATCATGGTTATTCAATCCTGCAAAGAGATCTTCATCATCCACATCGTCATGCAGCCAGAAATCAGCCTCATCATCCTCTTCGTCATCATCAAAATAATCAAATTCTGTAGCTACAGGTTTTGTTACTGCCTGTAAAGGATCACTCTGTGCCGAAGCAGGTGCTGCTTTCGGTGGGAAGTCTTCATACTCTTCCTCGATCGGTGCCGGACGATCATCTTCAGCCTTTTTCGCCGCAAAATATGCTTCTGCTCTTGCGTTCATCACCTGGCTTCTTTCCTCAGCCCTGCGAATCTTTTCTGCTTCCTGTTTCGCCGCCTCTGCTGCACGAATCTCAGCTTCTCTCTTCTCTTTCTCACGCTCAAGACGTCTTCTCTTTTTCTCTTTTGCTTTTCTGCTCCAGATACTTGTAAGAACACAGAGAAGAATAAGAAGAACAGCCACCATGGCAAGAACGATCACACCCTCCATTGTCTGAAGCGCAATGATCACATAACCGATAAACGGTACTGTGTAAGCCATTCTGTATACATAGGAACGTACCGGGATACCTGTATTCTCATCATCTGCCACTGTAACGGTAGACTGATTCTGATCCACGTTCTGTACAGTATATACATTCACACTGTTGCTTCCGGTAACAAGAATCTTATCCCCTGCTTTCAGATCCTGAAGCGGAATACGTTTTGCATAATTCACTGTACCTACAGGCTGATTTGATTCTGTATCTTCCATAACAGTAGCTGTTGTATATCCAACCAACGGTGGAACAACCAAGGCCAGTATTATTGCAATATATGCTACTAAAAGCAAATGGAATATAAATCTAAAAAACTTTGCCATAAATTCATTACCCCTTATAAATTCAGAAAAACTCTCAGCATTTATTATACAAGGTCATCACAAATTATGCAAGCAACGATTGTCTCTATATTAACTTTCTTACCATACCGTTACCAGCCAAACAGGATCAGGCAACAAAAAAAGAGTATAATCGCTTATACTCTCTTTATTGTTTCACAAACAATGCTGTTTATTTGCTTGTAAGGTAATCATTAATCTGATCAACCAGCATATCTGCATTCATTCCATGAACCATAGCAGCCTCTTCCAGGGACTCACCCTGTGCAGATGGGCATCCAATACAATGCATTCCTGCTCTCATAAGAATGCCTGCAATATTGCGATCCATCACAAGAAGCTCACCGATTGTCATACTTTTTGTAACTGTTGCCATCGGATTTTCCTCCTTTTATTCTCAGTGAGGTCATTATAAACCTATTTGTTTTTTGATGCAAGTACAGGGGCGTCAATGTATAGAAATTAATACTTGTATTTCGACAAAAGGTATATTAGAATTAATATAAGCTTCAAAAGGAGCGAATTGATCGAAATTTACAAGGAGGAAACTGAAATGGCATACGTAATTTCTAGCGATTGTGTATCTTGCGGAACTTGTGCAGGCGAGTGCCCAAACGAGGCTATCAAAGATGGTGATGGACAGTACGTTATCGACGCTGACGCTTGCGTTGATTGTGGTACATGTGCAGATGCTTGCCCAGTAGGTGCAATCTCTGAGGGTTGATTTTCCGACCTTAAGAAAAACATGATTTAGTTAAGAGGCTGATGTTTACATCAGTCTCTTTTCATTTTTCCGACAAAAAGAAGAGGAAAGCAGATTCACTTCTGCTTTCCTCTTCTTTTCTATCTTTTCCGATCCTGTTCCAGATTCATAAACTTTGTGTAATCCGGCAGCCATACCAGATTCACTGTTCCGATCGGACCGTTTCTTTGTTTTGCAATAATGATCTCAGCAACGCCCTTCATCTCTGAATCGTGGTTATAATAATCATCTCGGTAAATGAACATAACCACATCCGCGTCCTGCTCGATCGCGCCTGACTCTCGAAGATCAGACAACATCGGACGGTGATCTGTACGGCTTTCTACAGCTCGGCTCAGCTGTGAAAGGGCCAGTACCGGCACATCCAGCTCCCTTGCAATCGCTTTCAGGGAACGTGAGATCTCTGAGATCTCCTGCTGTCTTGATTCGTTGCCTTTTCCGCCTCCGGACATCAGCTGAAGATAGTCGATCATGATAATGTCCAGTCCATGCTCCAGTTTATACTTTCTGCATTTTGACCGGAGTTCTCTGATACTGATACCCGGTGTATCATCAATGATCAGTCTGGAATCACCGATCACACCGGCAGTCTCGATCAGACTGCTCCACTCATCATCCTTCAGATTACCGGTTCTGAGATTCTGGGAATTGACTCTGGACTCCATGGCAAAGAGTCGGTTCATAAGCTGTACCTTTGACATTTCAAGACTGAAGATGGCAACAGATTTATGCTGACGAAATGCCATATGCTCTGCCATATTTAAAACCAGTGCAGTTTTTCCCATAGACGGTCTTGCCGCAACCAGGATCAGATCTGATTTCTGCAGACCTGAGGTTTTATAATCCAGATCGGTAAATCCTGTGGAAATACCCGTTACACTTCCTCTTGTTTTAGATGCTCTTTCGATTCCTTCCAGGGCATCCATAACAACCTGACGGATCGGTGTCATATCACCGCTGTCTCTCTGCTGGAAAAGCCGGAACAGTTTTTTCTCAGACTCTTCCAGAATTGTTTCCACCGGTTCCTTGTTCAGATAACAGTCATTCTCAATCTCCTCCGTCAGACGGATCAAACGTCGAAGCACTGCCTTTTCGCTGACAATGGTGGCATAATATTTTACATTTGCGGAAGTCGGAACCGTATTCAGGAGATCACGGATGAATTCCATTCCCGCAATTTCAGGCGGAACATCTTTCTCCCTCAATCGATTCTGAAGCGTAACCACATCAACGGCTTTTCCTTCATTAAAAAGCTCCACCATCGCTTCAAACACAACACCATACTGGTGCTGATAGAAGTCATCACTGTTCAGAATCTCGGAAGCAGTCATAATTGCTTCCCTGCCCATCAGCATAGAACCAATCACAGATTGTTCTGCTTCAATGCTATGGGGAAGTATTCTTTTGATCAGGGCTTCTTCCATTCCTTCAGTTCTCCTTCCTGTGTAGATTCCTCATGATGCTCTTAGCCTGCCTGCATGGCAATACAGGATATCAGGCCTCTTTTACTTTCACTTTCAGTTTCGCAACTACCTGTGGGTGAAGTTTTACAGATACTTCACGTGTTCCCAGCTCACGGATTGGACCTTCCAGCTGGATTTTCTTTTTGTCCAGTTCCAGATTCAGCTGTTTTTTTGCTGCATCTGCGATCTCTTTTGCAGAAACAGAACCGAATACCTTGCCGCCCTCTCCTGTTTTAATGGATACAACTACTTCTCCCTGCTCCACTTTAGCAGCCAGAGCTTTTGCAGCATCCAGATTCTCCTGGGCAACCTTCTCCTCATGTTTTTTCTGAAGTTTCAGATCATTCAGATTCTTCGGAGTAGCTTCTACTCCCAGCTTTTTAGGAAGCAGCATATTTCGTGCGTATCCGTCACTTACATTTACAATAGTACCTTTTTTTCCAAGGGATTTTACATCCTCAAGCAGAATTACTTTCATATCAGTTCTCCTTACAACTTTAAAACTATTTCATCTGTACCGGCAAAACTTTTTTCAAGGATCTGACGCAAAGATCAGATCTCTCCATTATCCAGCATCTCTCCCAGTACGGACTTCAAATATTCTTTCGCCTGGTCTACTGTGTATCCCGGAAGCTGACAGCCTGCGATATTCAGGTGTCCGCCGCCGCCCATACGTTCCATGACCAGCTGAACATTTACTTCATCAATTGCTCTTGCACTGACAAAAATCTTCTCCTCATAATCTGTTAAGATAAAGGAAGCTTTTACACCCAGTACATTCAAAAGCTCATTGGCAGCCTGAGCTCCCACGATCGTCGGGCTGTCCAGATGATCAGCCGGACAGACAGAGATCACATAATTTTCCCGGAATACTTCTGCATCTGCGATTGCTCTTCCTCTCGCCTGGTATACCGGAAGGTCTTCTCTGAAAAGCTTTCTTACCCTTGTGGCATCTGCACCACAGCTTCTCAGATATGCAGCCGCCTCAAAGGTACGAACACCTGTCTTCTGGACAAAATTATCTGTATCGATCATGATACCGGCATAGATGGCATCCGCCTCTAAGCTCTTGATGATCGGACCTTCTGAAAAATACTGAAGGATCTCTGCAACCATCTCGGCAGCAGAGGATGCATTAGGCTCAATATAGGACAGAACGGTATTACCGATCACTTCATCTGACTGGCGGTGATGATCCAGAACAACAATGGTCTCCGCCATTGTCAGCAGTTCCGGACACTCTGTATAACTTGGTCGGTTTGTATCAACTACGATCAGGATCGTATCCTTATCCATATGGCTGATAGCTTCCTGACAATTCAGGAACAGGTCGTTCCCGTACTCAGGGTTATTCAGAAATCCTGCCATCAGAGGCGCTACCGAAGTGCTTGGTTTATCCACCACAATATGAACTTTCTTATTCAGTGTTCTGGCCGCTCTGTAGATACCGATCGCGGCTCCGAATGTATCCGCATCCGTAAGCTGATGGCCCATGACCATCACCTTCTCTTTGCTGTTCATAAACTCTTTCAGCGCATGTGCCTTTACACGGGCTTTTACACGGGTACTTTTCTCTATTCCCTGTGTTTTTCCGCCATAATACGAGATACGGTCTCCGTCTCTGTATACAACCTGATCTCCGCCTCGTCCCAGCGCAAGATCAATAGCAATGCGGGCATGTTCTGCATCCGTAACATAGGAATCACTGTTAGCACCGATTCCCATACTGATGGTCATGGACATATCGTTACCGATATTTACAGTTTTCACCTCTTCCAGAATGCTGAAACGCATTGCCTTCAGCTCTTCCAGGGATTTAGCCGTCATTGTAAGGAAATACTTATCTTTTTCATACTTCTTAACAACGCAGTCCAGATCATTAAAATATTTCGTGATCTTACGATCGATGAGAGCGATCATCAGAGAACGTCTTACTTCCTCAACACTCTCCAGTGCCTCATCATAGTTATCCAGGTAGATCAGCGCGCTGACCATCTTCTCCTCTTCGCTCTTTCGAACAAAGTAGTTCAGCTCAGTTTCCTCAAACAGATAGACCGCATACATGAAAACCCGGGCATCATCCATTCGCTCCAGAACCGCTGAATTATCCAGCATGGAATCGATGGTGATGGTTTTCATATGTACACGGAAGTCCCTGTCATTATAACGGAAGTAGTAGTTTTCTTCCCCATTCTCCTTTGGAAATCGATCCAGCATCAAATCCGGAAAGATCGTAGTAATGGATTTATGGTATCTCCGGCTTTCCTTATTGATGATATCGGAAAAGCCCTTGTTGAACCACATGAAATTGCCGCCTTCATCCAGAACTGCATAGGGAAGCTCCAGATCCATGATCAGCTGCTTCTGAACCTGTCCATACTGTGCAGCAAATGTTACCAGTTCATTCAGAACCGCATTCTTTTTCGTATAATAATAGGATGCCGCAATCATAATGTATAAGATCAAACCACAGGTCATTACAAAGCCTGCATTGGCATTCAGCATATACATGGGAATATTCAAAAGCACCAGCAAAATAGTCAGAAGAAGAGGACCCACAAGATAATTATGCAGATAGCCTCTCAGGCTGATTTTATTCGAACCGTTCATATTATGCACCATCTGAATTCAGCCCGAGGAGTCCGACAGACCTCCCGGGCTGATATTCAACCTCTTCATTCGATTTAGTTAAATGGAAGCTCCTCATCAATTCCATCCGGAATGTTCATGAAACCATCCGGAGATGCACTTGGCGCTGGAGCCGGAGCCGGTGAAGACTGACGCTGGTAAGAACCACCACCGTAGTTTCCGCCACCAAAGTTTCCACCACCGTAGTTTCCGTTATCAGCTGATGCATTCTTGCTCTCTGCGAACTCCTGCTCCTCAACTACAACATCTGTTGTGTATACTCTCTGTCCCTCACGATTTGTGTAGGAACCTGTCTGGATTCTTCCTGTGATGGCAATCTTTGTTCCCTGATGGAGATATTTCTCAGCAAACTCTGCCTGTCTTCCGAATGCAACACATCCGATGAAGTCTGCAGTCTGCTCATTGCCGCCATCTCTTCTTGCGAAGCGACGGTCTACAGCCAGTGTATATCTTGCAACTGCTGTTGCATTCTCGCCTGCGGAGTAACGTACATCAGGCTCTCTTGTCAGTCTGCCCATTAAAATAACTTTATTCATAATATAACCTCAATCTTTCATAATAGTAAAAACCGCGACATCTTATGATAGCATACCTAATGTAAAATTACAACTTCTCACAGGGATCCGTCGTTACTTTTCCACTACGATTGTCTCATAATCAGAGGTAAAACAGTCTTTTATTCCCTCTGTGATATATACCTGATCGGTATCTGTCATCAGGATCATATCAAAATCACTGCCATATGTTTTCCAGTAATCGATCGCACCATCCAGGCCAAGGATATACATGGAGGTGGATAAAGCATCCGCCAGCATTCCGCTCTCACTGACA
This sequence comes from Lachnospiraceae bacterium, assembly GCA_024403585.1. Lineage (GTDB taxonomy): Bacteria > Bacillota > Clostridia > Lachnospirales > Lachnospiraceae > JAKSRN01. The sequence goes on from JAKSRN010000092.1 coordinate 6,723, forward strand.
ATCGTAACCGAAATCAATCCTTCCTCGGCAGAATATCCTGTCAGAGGATCGATGATATGGTGATACAGTTTTCCGGTTTTCTCATCTGTAAAATTTCTCTCATAGGCACCGGAAGTGATTACCGCACGATCCTGAATAGATACTACACCCAGCATAGCCTCTGTATTATAAGGGTCCTTTATTCCGCAGCGCCACAGACTGCCATCGGTTTTAGTTCCCAGGCATTCCACGTTACCGCCCAGAGTCACCATTCCGGAGGTCAGGCCATACTCCCGGAAGATTTCCATGATCCGGTCTGACGTAAATCCTTTTGCAATTCCTCCCAGATCGATTCCCTGCTCTTCCCCAATAGTCACTGTATTGTTTTCACGATCCAGCTGTACCTCTTTATAATCAACCCTGGTCAGGAGCTGATCCAGTCTGTCCTTCTCCGGAACATGAAAATTATCACTTGTAAATCCCCATTCCACCATCAAAGGATAGATGGTAATATCAAATCTTCCGTTTGTTCTGTCGCCGACTTCCAATGCCTTCGCGATCATTACAGCTGTATCTTCAGACACGCTTCCGGTTCCGGCGTTGTTGATGAGAGAAATCTCACTGGAAGGATTGCCCACAGAAAGCATCTTATCCAGGCGCTGGATTTCTTTTAAGGATGCATCCACCGCTTCCTCTGCCCGGTCACCGTAACCGGTAATGCTCATGTAGGTATCCATGGCAAATATATCTTTCTGAACCTTGGGAATCTCCTTCTTCTG
>JAKSRN010000093.1 GCA_024403585.1 Lachnospiraceae bacterium
AACAGACAACGGATCGCATTCAGAACTGCCAGGATCATTACACCTACATCGGCGATGATCGCTACCCACATGTTTGCAATACCGATTGCAGCAAGAAGCAGACAAAGCATCTTAACACCCAGTGCAAATGCAATGTTCTGTTTAACGATACCAAGGCATTTTCTGGAGATCTTGATTGCTTTCGCGATCTTCAGAGGATCATCATCCATCAGGACGATATCAGCTGCCTCGATCGCAGCGTCAGAACCAAGGGCACCCATGGCAATACCGATATCAGCACGGGAAAGTACAGGTGCATCATTGATACCATCTCCAACGAAGGCAAGACGTTTGTTGCCTGTACACTCTTTAAGAAGTTCCTCAACTGCAGTTACCTTGTCAGCAGGAAGAAGCTCTGCACGGAAGTCTGTAAGACCAACCTCAGCTGCAACCTTTTCTGCAACAGATTTTGCATCACCGGTAAGCATAACGGTTTTCTCAACGCCGGCTTTTTTCAGCTGCTGCATAGCCTCTTTTGAGTTTGGTTTCAGCTCATCGGAGATAACGATATGACCGCCATATACGCCGTCAACTGCAACGTGAATAATTGTTCCAACGTGATGACAATGCTGTGGCTCTACACCAACACGTCTCATCATCTTCTCATTACCGATTGCAACATCATGTCCATCTACTTTAGCAGTGATACCATGTCCACTGATTTCCTGAACATCTGCAACTCTGGCTGGATCCACTTTGTTTCCATATGCTTTCTGAAGACTGAGACTGATTGGATGTGAAGAATGACACTCAGCAAGAGCGGCATACTCCAGAAGCAGTTTGTCTTCCATTGGATTGTGATGGATTCCTGTAACCTCGAAGTTACCTTTTGTGATTGTACCTGTTTTATCGAATGCGATTACACGTACCTCGGAAAGAGTCTCCAGATAGTTGGATCCCTTAACAAGAACGCCGGCATTACTTGCTCCACCGATTCCTGCAAAGAAGCTAAGAGGAATGGAGATAACAACTGCACATGGGCAGCTGATTACAAGGAAGGTACATGCACGGAGTACCCAGTCAGCCCAGATTGCTCCGGTTGTAGGATAGCCTCCGATTCCGATCTTAGTAAACATAATAAAGAGCGGAGGAATAATTGCCAGCGCGGCTGCCAGATAGCATACAATTGGTGTATACACACGGGCAAATTTGGAGATAAAGTTCTCAGATTTTGATTTTCTGGAAGCAGCATTCTCAACCAGATCAAGAATCTTAGATGCGGTAGACTCGTCAAACTCTGTTGTTGTACGAACCTTGATCACACCTGTCATGTTGATGGAACCACTGAGTACATTGTAGCCTTCCTCAACATCGACTGGTTTACTCTCACCTGTCAGAGCACTGGTATTCAGAGCAGTTTTACCCTCAACGATTACACCATCAAGTGGAACTTTCTCACCAGGTTTAACAACGATAATGGAACCAATCTCAACCTCGTCAGGATCTACCTGCTCCAGCTCTCCATCCACCTCAATGTTTGCATAATCCGGACGGATATCCATCAGATCAGAGATGTTACGACGGCTCTTACCTACGGCATAGCTCTGGAAAAGCTCACCGATCTGGTACAGGAGCATTACGGCAACACCTTCACCGTACTCACCAAGTACAATGGCACCTACTGTTGCGATGGTCATCAGGAAGTTCTCATCGAATACCTGTCCATTCTTGATTCCAAGAAATGCTTTACGAAGGATATCATATCCTACTGTAAGATATGGAACCAGGAAAAGCACGATCAAAGCAATCTTTGGCATCTCTACGTGAATATGCTCCTCTGAGATCAGATAGAGCGGCACGAAGAAGATGGCTGAAATAATAATTCTGATTAATAATTTTTTCTGTTTGCTGTTCATGTGACAGTTGTTTTACTCCTTTTCTTTTTTGTTTTTAGGCAACTGCTCTCCGCTATAACAGTTTCCGATATAGTTTAAACTAACCATATAAACTATATCCTGTCCCCCAAAAACACGTCAATAAATTGCATAAAATCACTTCCGTTTGGAACAATCGTTTCCAATTGGAGTATTCGACTTTATTCAATTCCACGTCTGGCACATACATCCTCATAAGTATATGCCTCTGCAAGCGCTTTAAGATCATCGAGAGTGGCATTCTCGTTAAATTCAACGCATACATTTCTCAGATCTTCATAGTTATATGCCTGAATCTCCACACTGGAAGCAACCATGTATTTCTTTTCATAGTCTTCCTTGTCCGTTGAAGTCCAGAAGCCCTGGGTAATCTGGAATGCTTTTCCATCTTCTCTGAGCATGTCTGCATGACCGGTAATTGCATTATACATAGCAGCAAAAGAAGGTCCAATGATAGAACCATATTTTCCTGTGACGTAATCCAGCTGGTCATTATTGAAGTAAAGCATGTTCTGCTCTGAGAAACAGTCGACGATTCCCACATGTGCTCCTTTAAGCTCATCTGCAAGAACGCTTCCGTTATATACAGAAATCACACAGTCATACTGATCCTCTGCATATTCAGCAGCTGCCTTCTCTGCAACATCCGGTATCTGAACATAACCAGGAACCAGACACAGAGTATACTCACCGATTTCCAGGTGTGTGATCTCACCGCTTGCTGAAATTGCTTCGGTCTCTTCAGGGAACTCAACGCCGGCACTGGCTGCAAATGTATCAAGAATTCCCATTGCACGCTGACGATGCATCTCGTTGCCAATTGGAGCACCACCGAGGAGGATAAAATAGTTTTTACCGTAATCCTGATCCAGGAAATACTGGGCCATTTCTACACCGGCATTGTACTCTGCTTCTTCTCCAGGTCCTACAACTCCAAGAAACCATGGATTATCACACACTGCATTGAACTTATCTTCATGAATAGTTTCAGAACCCATCATGTAATAGATCTCATTCGCTTCACAAAGTTCAACTTCTTTTTCAATATCATGCGTGTTAAAGGAGATAATTCCTTCAGCTCCTGCATCAGCAACATTCTGGATAAAAGTAAGGGCATCTTCCTCGCTTTCGATTGCCGCAGAGTAGATAAAATCCACATCAAAACAATCCTCGATATATCCTTCCAGATATTTCTTTCTGTCAAGAACCTCTTCATCGGTAAGGTTGTAAACCATAACACCGATCTTATGAAGTTCATTATTCCCCTCTACAGTTTCCTCTGCTGCTTCAGTCTGAACAGCCGCGTCTTCTGTCTGGTTCTCTGCCTGATCTGCAGAAGAACCGCAGGCAACTAAGCCAAGAGTCATCGCAGCAACCAAAAGTACTGCTACTTTCTTTTTCATTCTTCCTATGCCTCCTTAGTATAAAGGTGGCAGGCTACCTCGTGTCCTTCCTCTACAGTAATAAGGGAAGCACGTTTCTCTTTACAGATTGGCATACATCTGTCGCAACGGTCACAGAACGGACAGCCTGCCGGGGCATCAAGTGGACTTGGTGCCTCACTGTCGATACTTTCAATCTTCTTTGAGAAGTCCATATTCAGATCAAATACTGCTCCTAACAGCGCTTTTGTATATGGATGCATTGCATGCTTGTCAATGTCCTCCGCAGGAAGAATCTCAACGATATTTCCAAGATACATTACAGCAATCTGATGCGCAAAGGACTGGATCAGTCCCAGGTCATGAGCGATAAATCCGATTGTAATATTTTTCTTCTTCTGAAGATTAACGATCAGCTCAATAATTGTCTTCTGAACAGAAACATCCAGTGCGCAGGTAGCCTCATCCATAACGATGATCTCCGGCTCCAGTGCAATGGCACGGGCAATTGCGATACGCTGTCTCTGTCCACCGGACATATTGTGCGGATAACGGTCAGCAAAGTCTCCTGGAAGGTCAACCATCTCCAGATACTCTCTTGCAACTTTATCCACTTCACTTTTTTTGATGCGCTTAAAGTTTAAAAGCGGTTCACAGATGATGTCACGGATCTTCATCTTCGGGTTGAAGGAACCGGAAGGATCCTGGAATACCATCTGAATATTCTGTCTGTTCTGGCGAAGTTCCTCACCCTTCAGCTTTGTAATATCTCTTCCCTTATAGATGATCTCACCTTCTGTAGGGGTATCCAGTGCTACAAGAAATCTCATAAATGTTGACTTTCCGCATCCGGACTCACCAACCAGACCGAGGGTTTTTCCTTTGTACATCTTCAGGTTGATATCATTGCATGCAACGAGAGTACGTCCGCCTGCCGCAGGGAATTTGCGGGTAATATGTTTTGCTTCCAGAATCATATCTTTTTCATCAAACATAGCGTGTACCTCCAAGTGAAGGAACTGCATCCAGCAGTTTCTTAGTATAGGCATTATCAGACTGGTGCAGCATATGATCTCTGTCACCCTGGTCCTCAATAACACCATTCTTCATAACGATCAGATAGTCAGCCATATAGGCAGCTACACCCAGGTTATGGGTTACAATAATGATACTTGTACCGTACTCATCGCGAAGCTCCATAAACTGACGAATGATCTGTGCCTGTGTTGTTACATCCAGAGCAGAGGTTGGCTCGTCTGCCAGCAGGAGTTTCGGCTGATAGGTCATTCCCATCGCAATACCAACTCGCTGACGCATACCACCTGACAGCTGGAAAGGATAACTTCTCATGATGTTGTTGCCGTCCGGAAGACGCATACGCTCCAGCATCTCAACACCCTTATCCCAGGCATCTTTTCTGGAGATTTTCTCGTGAGTAAGAATATACTCAACGAAGGCATCTCCAACCTTTCTCGTTGGGTTCATCATTGCACCGGAATCCTGGAAGATCATGGAAATATCAGTTCCACGAAGTTTTCTCCATTCATCCTTTGATTTGTTCAGAAGGGTTTCACCCTCAAAGAGAATATCGCCGTTTGTAACCTTGCCGCCTCCCGGAAGGAGCCCCAATACAGCACGGATTACAGTTGTTTTTCCGGATCCGGACTCACCAACGATACTCACAATCTCTCCCTGATTCATAGTCAGATTGCAGTCTTTGACAATCAGACGTTTTCCGTAGGAGATGTCCGTGTGTTTTAATTCAAGTAATGCCATTCTACATCTCCTCCTTACTCATTCTTTGGATCAAGGATATCACGCAGGCTGTCGCCTAACATGTTGAACACAACTACAGTAACAAAGATCGCAAGACCAGGATAGATCATCAGCCATGGAGCAGACTGCATGTAAGCACGTCCCTCACTCAGCATCAGACCCCATTCAGGTGTCGGAGGTGTAGCACCAAAGCCCAGGAAGGACAGAGCTGCCAGCTCCAGCATCATACTTCCGATATCAGTAGCTGCTGTAATAACCAGTGTAGGCAGTACGTTTGGAAGCATATATCTTGTGATCATATAAGGTGTTTTTGATCCTGTTACGATTGCCGCAGATACATAATCTCTGTGACGAATCTTCATAACAAGGCTTCGTGCCAGACGGGCATATTTGGTCCAGCTTACAAGTGCGATCGCAATAACGGCATTACGAACGTTAGCACCCAGGATACCGGCAACTGCCAGAGCCAGAACCAGACCAGGGAATGCGATCATCATATCTGCGATACGCATGATCACTGTATCTACGATTCCGCCAAAATATCCGGCGAAAACGCCCATAAGTCCACCAACAACAAAAATAATACATACTACAGAAAGTGTTGCAGTAAGGGATGTTCTTGCTCCGTAAATAACGCGGGCAAAAATATCACGGCCCATCTTATCTGTACCGAAGATATGCTCTTTACAAGGAGGCATAATCGCTTCTTTCAGATTTCCGGCAGTCGGGTCAATACCATGTGTCAGAACCGGTGCAAGAATCGCAGCCAAAACAATCAGCAATGCAAGAATAATAAAAAATGTAAATTGCTTGTTCTTAATAAAGAAATTCTGTTTTTTCATCCCTGTCACCTCTTCAATCTCATACGTGGATCTACAAAGTTATAGGAAAGATCTACAACAAGGTTGATCACCATGTAAATTACAGCAACCCAGAGAACATAGCCCTGGATCAGATAATAGTCACAGGAAGTAATAGCAGAAACCGCAAGATTTCCAAGTCCCGGATATGAGAAGATAACCTCTACTACAGAGGTACCACCCAGAAGGGAACCAATGGAAAGACCCAGCATAGTGATCAGCGGCAGAAGTGAGTTTGGAAATACATTCAGCCAGAGAATTTTCCAGAACTTAACACCTCGAGCCTGAGCACCGATTACATAGTCGGATGTAAGTTCATCCAGAACAGCGGTACGTACCTGTCTGGTATATTTTGCAGACATGGCAATCGCCAGTGTTACAGATGGCAGGATCATATCCTTAAATCCACCGCCGGAAGAAATAACCGGAAGAAGATTGATCTTTACGCAGAAAACAAGCATGAGCATAAGACCAACCCAGAAGTTTGGAAGAGAAACACCAAAGAAGGTGATTCCACGAACCAGATAATCAATCCAGGAGTTTTTGTATACAGCAGACAGCATGCCAAGCGGAACGGCAATAAGAAGCATGAGTACTGTAGACATAATTGTCAGTTTCAGTGTTGGCCACAGACGGGCAAGCAGAAGTGTTACTACCGGTTTATTCAGCATATAGGAATGTCCGAAATCACCACGCAGACAGTTGCCGAGCCATCTGAAATACTGCACGAAGAATGGATCGTTCAATCCCATCTCACTTCTGATACTCTGAATCAATTCTTCTGTCGGCATGGTACCGGTGGCAGTCAGCATATGTCTGACAGGATCACCAGGTGACACATAGGTCAGAAGAAAGGTCAGAAAACTGATTCCGATCAGAACAATAACGATCTGAAGCAGTCTTGAAATAATTTGTTTCCTGTTCAATGTTGTATCCTCGCTTTCCCCAATTTTAATACAAGTACACAAATTTTACGGATAGTATACCGAAAGGATACAGTTACCTGTATCCTTTCAAAATTATAGCATCACTATTTTATCAATTGATAATTCCAAATTGTAATAGCGGAATTCCATCCAGTGATATGGTTTATTGCTTATTACTGAGCTGGAGTAATCTCAGTTGACAGCCAGTAGTAGTCAGCTGTATGGATATGAGCATATCCAACATTCTTAGAGTAGATCATAGAACTGTTGTAGTATCCATCAACAAGAACTGCTGCATCATCAACAAGAATCTGCTGCATTCCCTCAAGAAGTTTTGCACGTGCATCCAGATCATCTGTCTCCATAAGCTCTTCGTACAGCTTATCGTACTCATCATTCTGATATCCACAGTAGTTGGATCCGGATTTTCCATACCAGTTAGCCATGTACTCTGTAGGATCACCTGTACCTACTGTTGTCCAGTTGTTCTGGTTCAGATCGTACTCGCCAGCTACCAGTGAAGACCACTGATCATCAGAAGAACCGTATGCAGGCTCAACACCGATACCAA
>JAKSRN010000094.1 GCA_024403585.1 Lachnospiraceae bacterium
GAAACCAAATCTTTCTCTACATTATTAATAATACTATAAGAGTAAGGAATACCAAGGCATTTACGGATTACGTTGAACATTCAAAAAACAGATGATATCTTTTGCATCGACGTTTTATAACGTCGATTTTTTATACAGGAGGTATACATCAAATGAGCAACGTAATTAGAATGCCGGACTATTCCCCAGAGGAATTCCGACAAAAGTGTGTATTCAGGAACCGACCGGTACAGATCATCAATGAAGATGGCAAGCCGGGATTGTACCCGAGTATCGTTCTTTATGAAGAGGAGACAGATATCCCCATCTGCTATACAGGACTGGAAAGATATCTGTGTCATCTGGCAAAGGGGCAGGTCCTTGATGAAAAGACCCTGTCATCAAGAGCTTATGCCGTCTGCCATTTCCTGAACTACCTGCTTTGGAAGACAGATATCAGGTCAGTGCATGATTGTACTGTAGAGACTCTCAGAGGATTTTTCAAGACTGCCCGAAAAAAGCCGGATGGAACCGACTACCATGCGGACACTTGGCTGCGTTACAGAGACTATCTGACAGACTTTCTCATTCTGTACTGGGAAAGCAATCACCAGCTTCTGCCTTTCCGCTATTCTGCTACAGAACTCAGGACCATCACTATTCTGAAGGATGAACAGAAACACCGGAAAGTCGTACTGGCCTACCCTTCGACCTTTCACCTTAAGGCGCCGAGAACAACACATAAGAAAAACAGGATCCTTGTAGATGGATATCTGGAGTTACTTCTTTATGAGGCGAAAAAGCATGATCCGGACGTTGTGCTTGGAATCGCATTAGGCGCTTATGCGGGGCTGCGGGAAGGTGAGGTGGTAAATGTAAGCTTTGGAGCAATCCACACACTTCGAAAAGGTTTTGGCCTGATCTCTGGTATAGAGATCGACCTTACGGAAGAAGCACCTTTCTTTGCGGAATGGAACGGAAGAACCGATCCCGGAAGCATCAAAAAGTACCGGAGACAGCAGGTTTACCATGATTTCACAGAGACTGTTGCTTCTCTTCTGGAAGCACACACGGCATCTATGGCAGCCCGGGGATACGATACAGGGAGTCAGGCCCCGGTATTCGTGAACAAAAGAGGCCTGCCGATGACTGTACAGATTTATTCTGACAGAGTAAAAGAACTCTTTTACAGATGGTTCATGCCCGCACTGCAGATCACTTGCGAAAAGCAGGGAACCTACGCTGAACATGCAGCATTTATCGATGCTTATAAAGAAGAGTATCCCGGAGCTCATATGTTTCGCCACTGGTTTACGATGTATCTGCTGACAAAGGCCAGACTGACCAGCGGGGAGATCATGCGATGGCGCGGCGATTCGAATCAGGACTCCATGAATGAATACATTCATGCGAATGCCGATATGATCCGTCTCTACAGAGAGACTTCTTACAGCTTTCAGGCGCATATCCTGGAAGTTTCTGGGAAGGAGGGGCTGTGATGGTGTGCATGGATGTTCTTCCAGATGCAATGACGGTAGATGCAGCATCCCGCTTTCTTGGTATCCGTAAGGCTGTGTTGAGGGATCATATCGAAACAGGGGAGATCGAATACAGCAATGGATTGATTAGTGGGGTGTCTCTGGCTGCAATCCAGAAACAGCAGGCAGAACTGATCAACCTGAGAGATTTTTTGGAGCCGTATGACAACAGCCTCTTTTCATCCCGAAAAGCCTCCGACAGGGCTAAGTATATCGAGTTTTTGGAGAATCACCATTACTTCGGTATTGAAGTGATTCCGTTAGAGAAAGTCTTATTCAGTGTTTCCGGAAGGGGCGAGTTCTTTATTAAACGAAAAGATACGGACTTTCTGGATTTTAAGAGCAGAAGCTTTTTTGATGACTTCGGAGTATCGGAGCGTGAAAAAGTGGAACGTATACTGAACGATTCCGAGAACAATGCTGCCACCCGTCACTTTGTGAAGGAGTATCTGAAGTATCTTGAGGATGAAAAAAACATCTATACGCCCTCTCTTACCGGGTTTGTAAGGATCATTTTTGAGATTCCTGACATCCGCAGGGCCTCAGATGCAGATGTCATTAATGCGGTCGAAGCTGCAGAGACAGTCTCGACCAAAGAACTTCTTGTCGGCTTCTTTACGTTTGTATCCGCGCTGGAAAAGGTGGACTACAACCGCATAAAAATCAAAAGCAATGAGCCAGAGACTGTTCCTGCGTATAGCTACGAGGAGTTTACCGGTCTGGCCAGGATCCTGTTCAATGCCGATTATGAGAAAACACACCATCTGACAGAGAAAGCACTGGAAAACAGCTTCAATGCAGAGATGTGGCTGTTCCTCGCATGCCACTATGTCTGTGGATGGCGTGCATCGGATATCTGTACTAACTGGGTGTATCCAAACCTGAAAAGTGGGGAGAATCCATTCGGGCTCTCCGTGGACACCCTGAAGGAGGATATCCTGAACGGAATGATCCCGGATAACGTTTATGAAACAGTTGCGATGTATGTTATCCGGAGAATCGAAATGGCGTTCAACATGCCGCAAAAAACCGGTATGGGAAAGTTAAGGTCCGAAATTCTCCCGGAACTGCGCCCCTTCTTTGGAAAACTGACACTGATCGCAGAGTATCACCATCTGACCGGCGAAGAAGGATACATGAAGCCCTGCCGGATCTTCTACTATCGCAACTGGGTCAGATGCCGGAACTTCTTTGGTGAGGAAATCCTGGATGTCATTGGTAAAACCCCACTGTCATCAAGACGCTTGAATAAATCCTATCTGCAGGGAATGGAACAGGCTGCACGCGACAATGGAAATACATCGCTGGTATCCCACATGGTCGCAGCTTACGCAAGAAATCATGCAGATGCTAACACTACCCTTGTCTATCTGAGGGATCATGGGCTGACGGGTGAAACTGCAGGCATTGTGCTGTTTATGATGATGCAGAGGGGCGTTTTTGGCGCAGATCTGTACCATGCACTACTGGCTGCTTATCCGGAAACTTTCCAGCAGCTTTCTGCTAAAGAGCAGTCACTTCTTATGGAAAAGGTCCCTGTGAGTGCTTATGATCTTGAAGTTTCAGGAGCAGTTTTTGCCGCAACCGAAGAAATGTCCAGAAAGCTTGCACAAGGTGATAAGCAGGTGCCGCTGGAAACATTAAAAGCAATGCTGCAGATCGCACAGGGGAAAGGAAAAGCTAAAGAAGAGGGCATCTACTGTAAACGGAAGGCATTCGGCTTTAGCTGTGATCATCCCACCTATCAGTCCTGTATCGCAAATCTCTGCCCAAACCATATCTTCACAAGCGAAGGAGTGCCCGCCCTCCTTCGGGTCATCAGGGATTATTCGGAGAAGTACCGGCACACCGGAAATCCCAAGTATGCTGCAGTACTGAAGAAATGCATCATACCGGCATTTCAGGACATACTTGGTGAAGTCATCCGCGAGATGGCGGAAAAAGAACGGGCCGGAATCCGAAAGCTGATTGAGGAGGGCCTGGATGGATAACTTACTGAGAAAAATCGAATCAGAGGACGTGGTGATATACAGGAGCCATGTTTACAGCCCTGCTATCCTCAGGAAATGCAGAGGCCTTCATGCAGAGCTGGTAAAAGAAGGAAAACTGACAGGTTCTTTTGATGCCGACAGCTGGATCGGATACTCCGGAATCAAGCGTTATGGAATAGATTTTTCCATGGATCCGGCCGCTTACAGGCAGCACGCCTGGCGTGTGTTGAGGATCGGTTACAGTACCATGATAAATATGCTGCGCTGTTATGCCATTTACTGCACCGGTGTATACGTATATAACACTATCTCCAGCGACAAAGTTGGAGTGGTAAGGGAATTCCTGCAGTGTTTTGGCGGCCATGGGTATAAGCAGACTGTTTACGGGGCAGGGACAATCGAAGATTTCCTCGGCTTTATAGGGACACCCGATGAGTTGATACGGGATATCTTATCGAAAATCGGTCTAAAAAAAGTAAATCAGGCGGGACAGAGAACACTTTCTCCAGTGATCAACTATCTTGCAATCGAAAACGAGATCAACCGGATATACAGAGAAGATCCCGATGATGAAACCTTCCGACGATGGTTTCCCATCTATTTCTGGGTGAATATCACTTTTATCCTTCCGCTCCGCGCGACAGAGATGCTGGTCACTCCAAAGGAATGCATACAGAGAGACGCCGAAGGGCGCGTTTTTCTCACTGTACGGAGAACAAAGCTGAAGAAGGGACATCGAACCGTATACTACGAGGTTGAAAAGGATTATGCAGAATCAACCTATGAAATCCCGGATAGCACTGTTGCAGTAACAATCGAGAAGTACCAGAGGATGACAGCCGATCAGGAGCGCCGTTTTCTGTTCGAATATAATTCTCTGATGATCAATGAGATGTTTTCCCTGAATGCTTTTAATCACCTGCTCAGGTGCTTTATGATCGAGCGCATTATCGGTAATCCCTGCTACGACTTTGCAAAGTATGCTGCAGGCATCGATGAGTTTGAATTCGTTTCGGCAGGCGACAGCCGGCCTATAGCGATGGCAAATCTCTACTTTCAGAATGCCGGCGAAGATATCTGCCGCCAACTGGCCAATCATGTACACATCAATACCAGCTCCGGCTATTATACAAACATTTCTGAAACCATCTGGGCATCATCCGTAATCAGGCTTCAGCGACAGATGGACTTCAACAGCAGACAGTATGAGGAAGCGTATCAGCAAGGAAAACTCACTGCACACTCTATGGCAGATACCTGTCTTTCAGAACGCCGGATGGCTGACCGGGATGACATCTCCGACTGTATAAAAGAAGGCCATCTGGAAGAATGCATGGGCTGCCGCTATTACAGGCCATCTGAGAAATCACTGGAAGAATTCATGGAAATGCAGAAAAAGCGGGCTGATGACGGTGCAAAGAGAATGATTGAATTTATGAATAATACGATGAAGGCGAAAGGACAATCACAGTCAATGGAGGAACTGTTTCTGGCAACCCAGACAGATGCCTGCCGATACAGAATGGGATGCAACCTTTATGCAAAGGAGAAATACGAGGAATGGCAAGAACACAGAAATACACCGAGGAACTGCTTTTAGAGGCAGTTGTGAAATATGCGGAAAAGCATGATGGAAAGATCAAGGCAACAGAGCTTGCTGCCTGGGCCGATTCAAACATCCCGGGACTGGAAGGTGTCAGGGATTATCACTTCATGCGGCCGGTCCGCGAGAAACATCCGAAAACAGGGGTGATCACGGCGCGCAGTAAATCCTGTACGGACCGCATGAATGAGATCAATAAAGCGAGAAGCCTGACCGCAAAGATCAGCAGCAATGCCCTGCTGAAGGCCTCCACTATTGATGCATTTATGGACCAGCCGGGATTTGTCCAACGCCGTCAGATCGCAGAGACAAGGGAAACTGTCGACAAGCTGGCGGCAGAGAATGCCGGACTGTCACGTGCAAACGAGGCTCTTCGCGCTGAAAACAAAAAACTCCACCGAGAGCTCGATGAACTTACGGCGGATATCCGGTCTTTGCAGCATACACAAAGGCGGCTTCTCAAGCAGGTATCCTATCTCATGAAGGTAACTGACGAAAAGACCAGAAAAGAAGTCCTGCAGGAAATGGGCATTGCTGATGGCTCTGTAGACCTTGATGTCTATGCAAACAGTCTGGAACAGAAACTCGCCGGTGTACTTGATTTCAGGAAGACTCTGATAAAGTATCTCACGAATGAAATCAATCCGGCACAGTCACAGGACACCCCTGTGGATGGAAATGCCTTGCTGGAAGAAGTCCTTTCCGGAATCAACTTTGGAGGGGAAGGCGATGCCAAGAATTAACGTAACCTCAGAAAACTGCCTTGCAACCCTTTATCCAGAGATTGCAGCCCAGTGGCATCCGACAAAAAACGGGGATCTGACTCCGGAAAAGGTTCGTGTCAATACAGTTACCCGTTCTTGGTGGAAATGCGAAAAAGGGCACGAATGGAAGGCAAAGATATCTGCCCGGGTATCGGGGTTAGGATGCCCGGTATGTTTGCAAACCGGAAAACGTATCCCAGGACTGAATGATCTCCAGAGCCAGTGTCCGGGAATCGCAGCCCAATGGCATCCAACGAAGAACGGAGACCTTCATCCGAGTGATATATGCCCATACTCAAACAAAAAAGTCTGGTGGAGATGTTCGAAGGGGCATGAATGGAGAGCTATGGTTCAGGGCAGGGTTGAACAGAACTCACGATGTCCCTACTGCATCGGCCGCCTGCCGATTGCAGGGGAGACAGATCTGGCAACGCTCTTTCCAAATCTGGCGGCAGAATGGGATTACGAGCTAAATGACAGAGATCCCTGCACTTATAATCCGAGATGCCCGGAGAAAGTAGCCTGGATCTGTGAAAAAGGACATCGTTGGATTGCAAAAATTGAAAATAGAACGGAACGGGGGCAGGGATGTCCCTATTGTTCTGGTCGTGAAGCCATTCCTGGTGAGACGGATATCGCAACACTGGCTCCTGATGTCATGGTGTATTGGGATTATGAAAAGAACTCGAGCGATGGAATCAGACCGGAAAACATCAAACCTCACTCCGATAAACGGATCTGGTGCATTTGTGAGAAAGGTCATTCCTGGAAGCCACAGGCGAAACACCTTGTCCGCGGAGACAGATGTCCTTACTGCAGGAATCAAAAAATCTCTCCAGGGGAAAATGACTTTGCAACTCTTGCACCCAAAGATCTTTTGGCGGAATGGCATCCGGAAAAGAATAAAGACCTGAAGCCTGATGGCATTGCTCTTCATTATGGAAGAAAGGTATGGTGGCGCTGCAGTAACGGCCATGAATGGAGGGCTACGCCTGACGGAAGAATGAGGGCTACCCCATTTACAGGATGTCCCTATTGTACGGGCATGTATGTAGCCCAAGGTGAGACCGATCTTCTGACTCGGGCTCCGGAGCTTATGGATGAATTCAGTGAAAGAAACCGTATGACGGCAGATGCTATTCATTGGAAGACGTCAAAAAAAGTGTGGTGGAAATGCCGGAACTGCGGGTACGAATGGATGGCAAATGTTAACAGAAGAACTCAGCTGGGAAGTGGATGCCCAAGATGTAGTGGGAAGGTCAAGTAACTAATAAACAAAGAAAAGACGGATATGTAAAGGCATTCTTCTTATGGGAATGCCTTTATGTTACCGCAGAAAGGAGAAAAAATGGCAAATCTGTTAATCGTAGCAGAAAAACCCAGTGTGGCAAGAAGCATTGCAGATGCGATTGGGGTAAAAGAAGAAAAAAAGCATGAAGGCTATATCGAAGGTTTCTCTGATTTCTTCGGATATACCGTATGGGTAACCTGGTGCCTGGGACACTTAGTCCAGATGAGTTACCCGGAATCGTATGAT
>JAKSRN010000095.1 GCA_024403585.1 Lachnospiraceae bacterium
ACATCAACTGAAATATGAATGATTTATAGAATTCTGTGATGCATATCACAGAATTCTTTTTTGGTTTGTGGAATACTTGGGATAACGAGTGAAAGCTGAAAACTATTTCAGAAAAACAAGGAGGAAAGTATGGGAGTTCTCTTAACTAAAAAAGCGGCCGATGAAATTTTTGCCCAGTGGGTGAAAAAATATGATGTGTATGCGCCGATGGTAATGGAGGGAGAGGGCTGTTTTTCCGATACAGATTGTGTTCGTTACGGAAAACCGGCATCTCTGGACGATATTGAGTGGAACAGAAAATCAGAGTATTCCTTCAAGGAAGTGCTTCTGGCAATCAATGAAACAATCTTTTATTTCACTGAGAACCAGACCACGATCCCTGAGGGACCAAAGAAAGATATTGTAATCTTTCTGAGAGCCTGCGACCTGAATGCACTGAAACGTCTGGATCAGATCTATCTGGATAACAAATTCGGTGATTTCTATTACGAGAGAGTTCGTGAAAAAGCAAAATTTGTTCTGATGGGATGCTCCGAGAGCTGTGCTTCCGGCTTCTGCGTATCTATGGGAACCAATAAAGCAGACAATTATGACCTGAGCCTGAAGGTAGAGGGAGATGCAGTATATGCAGATGTAAAAGATACTGTATTCGATGAGCTGACAGCAGCAGGTGCAGCCTGCGATTTCCAGCCGGACTATGTCACAGAGAATAAAGAGAAAGTGACCTTACCGAAGCATCCGGAGACAATCGGCAAGGATGCAGAGATCTGGAAAGAGTACGGATCCCGCTGTATTAACTGTGGACGCTGCAATTTTGCCTGTCCAACCTGTACCTGCTTTACCATGCAGGATATTTTCTACAATGACAATCCGAAAGTCGGTGAGAGAAGACGAGTATGGGCATCCTGCCAGGTGGATGATTTTGACACCATCGCCGGAGGAATCAAATTCCGTAAGGACAATGCAGACCGTGTTCGTTATAAAGTGCTGCATAAAGTATATGACTTTGAGAAACGCTTTGGTTATCCGATGTGCGTAGGCTGTGGACGCTGCGATGACATCTGTCCGGAGTACATCTCCTACAGCAACCTGCTGAACCGTCTTGCAAAGGAGGAGAAATAATGAAAAACGAATATATTCCTCAGACATCCGAGATCCGTGAGGTAATCCGCCACACCGATCTTGAGTACACCTTCCGTATGACCTATGACGGAGAAGTAAAACCGGGACAGTTTTTTGAAATCTCCATACCAAAATACGGTGAGGCGCCGATCTCTGTCAGCGGTATCGCAGAGGGGCTTGTAGACTTTACCGTTCGTCGTGTCGGCGCAGTAACCAATGAAGTGTTCGAGAATTACGAGGGAGACAGCCTTCTGATTCGCGGACCATACGGCAATGGCTTTGATATTGAAAATTATAAAGGAAAAGAGATCGTAATCATTGGCGGTGGTACAGGCGTATCCCCTATGCGTGGTGTGATTCAGTATTTCGCTGCTCACCCGGAAGATTGTGTAAGCTGTACCGTGATCGCCGGCTTCAAGAGCCCGGAGGATGCTCTTTTCAAAGCTGATTTTGAAGAGTGGAAGAAAACCATCAATGTGATCAAAACAGTAGACCGTGCACCGGAAGGCTATGATGGCCCTGTAGGAATGGTAACAAAATATATTCCTGATCTGAAATTCCAGGATGTAAACAATGCAGTATTTATCTGTGTAGGACCTCCGATCATGATCAAATTCACAATCATGGAGATTCAGAAGCTGGGCGTAAAGGAAGAGCAGATCTGGACCTCTTACGAGCGCAAGATGTGCTGTGGACTTGGAAAATGCGGACACTGCCGAATGAACGATAAATACGTATGTCTCGACGGCCCTGTATTCAACTATACAGAAGCTAAAGAACTGTTTGATTAAGGAGGGCGGAAGATGAGTCTGGATATCAATACCAAAAAAGCGAAAAAGAATGCGTTCCGTATCTCTAAGGAAAGAGGAATCGGTGCGTCCCGAATCCGTGTACCGGGCGGTTATCTGCACGCAGATGTTCTTGGCATGGTTCAGGATATTGCAAAAGAGTACGGAAACGGCTATATTCACCTGACAACCCGCCAGGGATTTGAGATTGAGGGAATCCATCTGGAAGATATGGATGCCATCAATGAGAAGCTGCAGCCGATCATTGACCTGGTAGAGACAAACCAGGATCCATCCATAAAAGGCTACCCGGCTTCCGGAACAAGAAATATCTCTGCCTGCATCGGAAACAATGTCTGCCCGTTTGCCAATTACAATACCGCAAATCTGGCAAGAAGAATCGATAAGGAGATCTTCCCGAATGATCTGCATTTTAAAGTAGCATGTACAGGCTGTTCCAATGACTGTGCAAAGGCAAGAATGCATGACTTCGGTGTCATCGGTCAGACAATGCCTCAGTATGATCCGACACGCTGTGTCAGCTGCAAAGCCTGCATCAAGGGCTGTCAGTCTCTTTCAGTAGGTGCTCTTCGCATGGAGAATTATAAGATCGTCCGCGACGCAGAGAAATGTATCGGATGCGGTGTCTGCGTAACAAAATGCCCTACAAGAGCATGGACCAGAAGCAAACAGAAATACTATAAACTGTCCATTATGGGCCGTACAGGAAAGAAAAATCCACGTCTGGGCGAGGATTTCCTGGTATGGGCAGATGAGGACAGCATCGTAAAGATCATCAAGAATACGTACGATTATGTGGAGAAATACATCTCTCCGAATGCGCCTGGAAGAAAAGAGCATATCGGTTATATCATCGACCGTACCGGCTTCGAACTCTTCAAGGAGTATGCGCTGAAGGATGTAAAGCTGCTTCCTGAAACAAAGATGCATTCCAATGTTTACTGGAGTGGAATCCACTTTGATAACGGCAATAAAAACTGATTTTTGAAATGACACAAAACTGAAACTTTTTCAATGGGTTCTGCCCGGTCACTCGACTCCCTTGTGACCGGGCATTTCTCTGTTTTCGTCTCGTTGCGGGAAAAAAGAAAGTGTGGTATCATAGTTTGCACAAATTGACAAGCCTGTGAAAGATGAGGTAGAAAGTATGTTAGATGTATGCCTCCTCGGAACAGGAGGAATGATGCCGCTGCCGGGCAGATGGCTGACCTCCCTGATGACGAGATACAACGGCAGTAATCTGCTGATCGACTGCGGCGAAGGGACGCAGATCGCCATAAAAGAAAAGGGCTGGACGTTTAAACCACTGGATACGATTCTTTTTACCCACTATCATGCAGATCATATTTCCGGTCTTCCGGGAATCCTGCTTGCTATGGTAAATGCTGATCGTACCGAACCACTGACTCTCGTAGGCCCAAAAGGTCTTGCAAGAGTAGTAGGCGGACTCAGGGTCATCTGTCCGGAAGTACCTTTTGAGATCAACTATATAGAGCTGACAGAGCCGGAGCAGGAACTGCGTCTGAACGGATACAGAATCACAGCATTCCGTGTCCAGCACAGCACCATCTGTTACGGCTATACGCTGGATATTGACCGCTCCGGCAAATTTGATGTGGAGCGTGCCAAGGCTCAGAACATTCCGCTGAAACTCTGGAACCCTCTGCAGAAGGGACAGACCATCGAACTGGATGGCGTGGTGTATACACCGGATATGGTACTTGGCGGAGCAAGAAAGGGAATCCGTTTGACCTATTGTACAGATTCCCGTCCGGTAAAAACAATTGCAGAGCATGCAAAAGACTCTGATCTCTTTATCTGCGAAGGAATGTACGGAGAGCCTGAAAAAGAAGCATCCGCAAGAGAGAAAAAACACATGACCTTCAAGGAGGCGGCAGGACTGGCTAAAGAAGCCGGTGTAAAAGAGATGTGGCTGACCCATTATTCTCCGTCGCTGGTGCATCCTGAGTGGTTTGTAAAAGATGCGAAAGCAATCTTTTCTGAGACCCACCTGGGTAAGGATCTGAAGTCTGTGGAACTGGACTTTGAGGAAGAATAAGGCATTCAGGAAGTGATTCGGAGGTGGTATACAGACCGTCCGGCATAGACTGCCCTTTGGCAGCATATACATAATTTATAATAGAAAGATAAAAGAAACATGGAAGAAAAAGATATTTTAATACTTGCGATTGAAAGTTCCTGTGATGAAACAGCGGCAGCAGTGATCAAAAACGGAAGAACGGTCCTGTCCAATGTGATCTCATCCCAGATTGCCCTGCATACCCTTTACGGAGGAGTTGTGCCGGAAATCGCATCAAGAAAACATATTGAGAAGATCAATCAGGTCATCGAAGAGGCACTTCTTCAGGCAGAGGTGACCTTAGAAGAGATTGATGCAATTGCAGTAACCTACGGACCGGGACTGGTAGGAGCCCTTCTGGTAGGTGTTGCAGAAGCAAAAGCCATTGCCTATGCGGCTAAGAAACCGCTGGTGGGTGTACACCATATTGAGGGTCATGTATCCGCAAACTATATTGAGAATAAAGATCTGGAACCACCGTTCCTGTGCGAGATCATCTCCGGAGGCCATACTCATCTGGTAATCGTCAAGGATTACGGTGAGTTTGAGATCCTTGGACGTACAAGAGACGATGCGGCGGGAGAGGCATTTGACAAGGTTGCCCGTGCGATCGGACTTGGCTATCCGGGAGGTCCGAAGATTGACAAGCTGTCCAAAGAGGGAAATCCTCAGGCCATTCAGTTCCCGAGAGCAAAAATGACGGGCACAGAATACGATTTCAGCTTCAGTGGTCTGAAATCTGCTGTACTGAACTATCTGAATAAATGTAAGATGACCGGTGAAGAGATCAACGAAGCCGATGTTGCCGCTTCCTTCCAGCAGTCCGTAGTGGATGTACTGGTAGATACTGCCATCCGTGCGGCAAAGGATAAAGGAATTGATAAGCTGGCCATCGCAGGCGGTGTTGCTTCCAATCAGACCCTCAGGAATGCCATGGCTGCAGCCTGTGAGAAGAATAAGATTAAGTTCTATCATCCGTCACCAATCTTCTGTACAGATAATGCAGCGATGATCGGTGTGGCTGGTTACTATGAGTTCCTGAAAGGTACCAGAAGCGGTCTGGACCTGAATGCGGTTCCGAACCTGAAACTGGGTGAGAGATAGGAAGCTCTCTGATACGGAGGTTGGATACCGGAGTCTGGTTTTCAGCCGGATCAAGAGGCAAAACCTGCTTGTTGCAGGCAGGAGAAGGACAGAGGGGCATATGGCAGCAGAAAAAAGAACAGCAATCGTATTAGCTGCGGGACAGGGAAAAAGAATGGGGACGACCGTTCAGAAACAGTTTCTGGAACTGAAGGGAAGACCTCTGATCTGTTATACCCTGGATCATTTTCAGTCGGCAGACTGTATTGATGAGATCATTCTTGTAACAGGAAAAGAGCATATCGATTATTGTCGGAAGGAAATTGTGGAAGCCGGCGGTTATACAAAGGTTTCAAAGGTTATAGAAGGCGGTGCAGAACGCTATGATTCCGTCTATCAGGGATTGCTGGCCTGCGAGGATACCTCGTATGTGTTTATCCAGGATGGAGCAAGGATCTTTTCTGATGAGGCGATCCTGCAGCGTGGATGGGAGCAGGTACAGAAGTTGAAGTCTGCAGTGGCAGCAGTACCGTCCAAGGATACCGTTAAGGTGGTATCCGGTTCAGACCATCTGGTAGAAAGTACCCCTGACAGAAGCACAATCTGGTGTATCCAGACGCCACAGATTTTTGCCTATGACAGAATCCGTACAGCCTATGATCAGATTTACACATCTGACCGTGCGGGGATCACGGATGATGCCATGGTTCTGGAGCGGTTTTCGGAACACAAGGTCTATCTTTTCGAGGCAAGTTATCGGAATATAAAGATCACAACACCGGAAGATCTGCTGATCGCGGAGGCATTTTTGGCTCTGTAAACCGGTTTGTGAAGCTGTTGTAAGTTTTGTTTTTCATGAACTATTGAATAATCGGTCCGAAGTGTTTTCGGAAAGTGTGCGGAGGAAAATGATGAATATACGTATAGGATGTGACAATGCACCGGATGTTGAGGAGCTGATCGCCCTTCTTCCCGGAAATAATAAGGATATTTATGAGGACGATGCAGAAGAACTGCTGGAAACTATCCAGGAGCAGGGGGCAATGACTCCTGTCTGCGCATGGAAAGAACTGAAGGTAACTGCGGTGGGAGAGCAGGATCTGGAGCTTGATCAGGTCGTGCTCAAGTGTCCGTATCTTGCCCGTAAAGTCCGTCTGGGAGATTCGGTGTATGCGGCCGTGTTCACAGCAGGAAAAGAACTGCATCAGATGCTTTCAGATTGTGATGATGTAATGCAGGAGTATATTCTCGGCTTTCTGATGAGCCATATTCTGACTGTGAAAACGGTGGACCTGGTGGAGGAGCTGCAAAGGGTCACAGGACTTTCCCGCGTGGAGATGCTGATGGCAGGAATACCTGAGATCTGTTCCATGGACCAGCAGGTTCAGGTGGGCTGCATGCTGGCAGATGAGTTCGCTGAAGCAGGTGTAACCGTAAAAGCAGGTGGAAACCTCAATCCAACCTACAGTTCAACCTGTTTTCTTCTGTTTGGCGAGGAAGGCGTTGAGATCCCGGCAGATTGGAAGAATCAGGAGCAGAGAAAAGAATTTGGAAATAGACTGTATGAACAGGCGGGACATGCGTGATCTGCAGGATGTTTTCCCGATGGAAAACTGAATTTTGCAAAAAATTAAAAAAATTCAAAAAAGCTGTTGACTTTGGTTTTGAGTAGTGATATAGTTCTTTTTGCAGTCGCGTAAAGCGAAAGCAAAACACGGAGAGGTATCGAAGTGGTCATAACGAGGCGGTCTTGAAAACCGTTTGTCCGCAAGGGCGCGTGGGTTCGAATCCCACCCTCTCCGTTGTGATCCGTAAGGAACACAATTGAATAGCTGATGAAGATCAGGCAATTGGAGAAATACCCAAGTTTGGCTGAAGGGGCTCGCCTGGAAAGTGAGTAGGTCGTTAGTAGCGGCGCAAGGGTTCGAATCCCTTTTTCTCCGCTTTAAATCTTGAAAAAAGATTTAAAAAAGTTGTTGACAATGACTTGTATGCATGATAGTATAAACGAGTTGTTGCGAAACAACAAACCTTGATAATTGAATAGTAAAACACATCCTCGAAAATTCAGAATAAAGAAGTGAGAAAACACTTTAAAATCATTCTTGAATGATCGAAAGATCCTTTAACAGTAATTGGATAAAATTAGCTAGTAAGTTGATTTTGACCAGCAATCAAATTTTTTAATGAGAGTTTGATCCTGGCTCAGGATGAACGCTGGCGGCGTGCTTAACA
>JAKSRN010000096.1 GCA_024403585.1 Lachnospiraceae bacterium
TCAAGGAGTACGTAGATGACACAACTGAAAATTACCGATACGACCCTCAGAGATGCGCACCAGTCACTCGCTGCAACGAGAATGCGCACTGAGGACATGCTCTCTCTGGCAAAAGAGATGGACAAAGCAGGCTTCTGGTCTGTAGAAGCATGGGGAGGAGCAACCTTTGACTCCTGTATCCGCTATCTTAATGAAGACCCCTGGGAACGCCTGCGGACCTTAAAACAGGTCTTTGTAAAGACTCCAATTCAGATGCTTCTGCGCGGTCAAAATCTAGTCGGATACCGTCACTATCCGGATGATGTAGTGGATGCTTTCGTAAAAGCAGCTGCAGAAAACGGTGTTTCCGTATTTAGAATCTTTGATGCATTAAACGATATCCGTAATATGGAACGGTCGATGAAAGCTGTTCTTGACAACGGCTGCCATCTTCAGGGCACAATATCTTATACCACAAGCCCGGTTCACAGTATTGCAGGATTTGCGGATTTCGCAGAGGAACTCTACAGCAGAGGATGCAGCTCCATCTGTATCAAAGATATGGCAGGTCTTATCATGCCTGAGGCTGCCCGCGAGTTAATCACCGCCATCAAAGAGCGTGTTGACATTCCGGTAGGACTGCACACCCACTCCACATCAGGCATTGCCCCGATGAGTTATCAGGCGGCAATCGAGGCAGGTGTTGACATTCTTGACACGGCGCTTTCTCCGTTTGCAGGCGGAACAAGCCAGCCGGCAACAGAATCCATTGTGGCATCCCTTGCGGGAACCGCCCGTGATACAAAAATATCTCTTAGTACTCTGCGCAATGCGAAAAATGAGGCGGCAAAGGTTCGCGCAAAGTACGATGTCATCATCAATCCGATTTCAGTCAGAATCGACTCGGACGTACTTGTCTATCAGCTCCCCGGCGGCATGATTTCAAACCTTGTCTCCCAGTTAAAGGAGCAGAATGCATTAGACCGCTTTGATGCAGTACTTGCAGAGCTGCCGAAGGTTCGTGCAGATTTAGGTTATCCGCCGCTTGTGACTCCGACCTCGCAGATTGTTGGAACTCAGTCTGTCTTAAATGTCTTAACCGGAAACAGATACGGCACGGTAACCAATGAAGTCCGTGACTACTTAAAAGGTCTTTACGGCAAAAGTCCAAAGGAGATGGATGAGGCATTTGTCAAATCCATTATCGGCGAGGAAAAACGCATCACCTGCCGTCCGGCAGATACCTTAGAGCCGGTCTATGAGAAGATGAAGGCAGATGCAAAAGCACAGGGTCTTATCAAAAAGGAAGAGGATGTCTTAACCTATATCTTATATCCGGCAATCGCACCTGCTTTCCTCAAAGGAGAAGCAAAAGCCGAAGTTCTCCCTGCTGCAAAGCCTGCAGCAGCAGAGCCTGAAATTGAGTATGACATTCCGCGCTCAATGGAGGTCGAAGTTGACGGTGAAGTCTATGCAGTCCGCATCCTTTCAGTCGAAGGAGAGGCTGTGGTAAGCGCTGACGAGGAAAAACCGCTTCGCCCGAGAGGAGATGTGCCCGGAGGTGTTAAGAGCAGCATTCAGGGAATGGTTCTTGACATCAAGGTACACGCAGGACAGAAAGTTTCTGCCGGAGATACGCTTCTGGTAATTGAGGCTATGAAGATGGAAAATCCGATTGTAAGTCCCGTTGACGGAACGGTCACCGAGATTTTCGTTGAGAACGGCGCAGTGGTTGCAAATGGCGACGTTCTCGTGGTGGTGAAATGAAAAAGGATCGCTGTTTCGACAAAATCCTGATTGCCAACCGCGGTGAAATTGCAATCCGTGTTATGCGTGCATGCCGTGAGATGGGTATCGAAACGGTTGCCGTTTATTCTGAAGCGGATGAAAGTGCGCTTCACGTAAAGTATGCCGATGAAGCATTTCCGATAGGTCCGGCACATCCGACGAAAAGCTATCTCAACATGGAAAGAATCCTTGAGGTTGCTGAAATGGCGGGCGCAGATGCAATTCATCCCGGGTATGGATTCCTTGCTGAGCGTGCGGAGTTTTCCGATGCGGTGAAAAAAGCCGGTCTTACGTTTATCGGTCCTTCGGGAGATACTATGCGGATGATGGGTTCAAAGCTTGAATCCAAACAGGCGATGCACGATGCAGGTGTTCCTGTTCTTCCGTGGACTCAGTCAACAGACCATGATGAAGTAAAAGCATTTGCAGAATCCATTGGGTATCCGGTTATTGTAAAGGCATCTGCCGGAGGCGGCGGTATTGGTATGACCGTTGTAAACAATGAGGCAGAACTCGATGAAGCTATTGCAAAGTCGAGCAGAACTGCAGCCGCTGCTTTTGGTGACTCCACTGTCTTTATCGAAAAGTATCTTGCAAAGCCGCGTCACATCGAAGTACAGGTCTTTGCAGACTCTCAGGGTGATGTTATCCACATGTTCGAGCGTGACTGTTCGATTCAGCGCAGACATCAGAAGCTTATCGAGGAAGCGCCATGCCCCATTATGACGCCTGAATTGCGTGAACGCATGACGCAGTCTGCTATTACGGTTGCAAAGACCTGCGGATATGAAAATGCAGGTACTGTCGAGTTCCTCTATGACAACGGCAACTACTACTTCATGGAGATGAACACGCGTCTGCAGGTTGAACACACGGTAACTGAGTTAATCACCGGTATGGATATGGTGAGAATGCAGATTTCGGTTGCTGCAGGCGAGCCGCTTCCCTGCGGACAGGAGGGAATTACCTGCAGGGGTCATGCCATTGAGTGCCGTATCAATGCTGAAGATCCGATGAACAATTTCCAGTCGGATGCAGGAAAGATTACCCATTACCGCTCTCCGGGAGGTCCCGGAATCCGTATCGACAGCAGTATTCACAACGGTTATTCTATTCCGCCGCAGTATGACTCTATGATTGCAAAACTCTGTGCGTCTGCGATGACTCGTGATGATACGATTGCCAGAATGCGTCGCGCGCTTATGGAGTATGTGATTATTGGTGTTAAGACAACTCTGCCGCTTCATTATGCGGTTATGAATAATCCTGAGTTTATTGCGGGACACACACACACGCATTTCTTATCAGAACCGACGGTTCAGAAGTCTCTTCCGGCATATATGCGGGAAAGCGAGACGCGTATGCAGCAGCTTGCACTCTCTCTTAAGTCGGGAAAGGACAAAACCATCGCTGTAACGGCTGCCGTCTCTGCTTACATGAGTGCCCTTGCGGCTAAGAAGGCAGCGGAAAAACGCTGAGTTTTTCCGCAACGTATATATTTTCAAACATCATTCTTATTATGCAATTCTTAAGACAACTGTCTTGGATGTGTCTGCTGCGCTGGCCTAGCTGGTTAGGGCGCGGGACTCATAATCCCGAGATCGGGGGTTCGGATCCCTCGCGCAGCACTATTTTGTGTTTTTATTTTCTGTGTTGATTTCTTATTCGATTTTATCTCCTGATAGAGAAAGTATGTTATCTGTAGAGACCCTAAACATAAAGCAATAGCTGGTGATTGTTACATGGGTTATGAAAACGGATGTATTCTCTGCGGCGATGAAATAATCTATCTTGACTCCGCAAAAAAGATGACCTGCGCTGTCTGCGGGAAAGAATTTGAAAGCAATGCAGTCTGTAAAAACGGACATTATGTATGTGACGTATGCCACGCAGAAGCCGCTTATGCAGTGATTAAGTACGTGTGTCTTAAGAGCAAATCGAAAAATCCGGTCGAGATTATGGAAGAGATTATCAAATCTCCTGCTGTGCATGTCCACGGCCCTGAGTATCACGTAATCGTTTCATCAGTTCTTCTAACTGCATATCATAACGCCGGAGGAGACCTTGACCTCGAACCTGCTCTCGATGCCGCAAAAATGCGCGGGATGAAAGTAATCGGTGGATTTTGCGGGTTAGCAGGCGCGTGCGGGGCCGGAATTTCTTCAGGCATCTTTCTCTCCATTGCACTAAAGACAACACCGCTTTCTGATACAAATTGGGGACTTGGCATGCAGCTTACATCAGCCTGTCTTGGCGAGATTGGAAAAACCGGAGGTCCTCGCTGCTGCAAACGCGATTCTTTCACCTCAATAAAAACAACTGTGGCGTTTGTTAAATCCGAGTTGGGTGTTGCTATGGAACTGCCGGAGAAAATAGTATGCAGATATTCTGCAGACAATCATGAGTGTCTGAAAGATAAGTGTCCGTATTATCCGAAAGAAGAATGATTTGTAATCACCAACACTCCCATCAGGAATCTAACATACGGAAAAAAACAGTTGGTGATGTAAGAGATATTGTGCTGATTTTTCAATGAACAGGAATACAGGCGCGTAAAGCGCCTGTATCCATCTGCCTCCAGCCTGATTGTTTCAGACTGTTATTTCTGAATTCAATTGTTGAATTCAGTTCTTACCGGACTTTGCTGCAGGATTCTGCTGTTCTTTCTTTGCAGCTTCTTTTGCCTGCTTAGCCTCTTTCTTATGACAGGTCATTGAATATCACCTCGATTGATTTTTGTCTTTCCTCGTAGGGAGATATACGTGCGGGTGAAAGGCTGATTTTACATTTGCGTTTCAACTATATACGCATT
This sequence comes from Lachnospiraceae bacterium, assembly GCA_024403585.1. Taxonomy (GTDB): domain Bacteria; phylum Bacillota; class Clostridia; order Lachnospirales; family Lachnospiraceae; genus JAKSRN01. Next base: position 4,580 of record JAKSRN010000096.1, read on the forward strand.
CGGAAACAGGTATTTTTCAAGAGTCTGCCTTGTCTTCTTTCCTTTTTCCTTTTGCAGTTGCGGCGAGATACACTCCCGGAATCATCAGTACAAAGGCGATGATTAAGAGAGGGCTTGGGATTTCCAAGAAGATGATGCAGGATACAATTGCTGCAAGGAATGGATTGATTCCGTAAATTGCGCAGGCTTTGGCAGCGCCGAGATGCCGCTCTGAATAGACAAGAAAGAGGATGTTTAATCCGTAAATGACAACACCAAGCGCCATAACCGCTGCTGCAGTTCCAAGGTCAGGGAACTGTTCTCCTAATATGAAGGCGATAAGCAGCGCGCCAAGCCCGGGAAAAATTCCTTTGCAGATAACCACTTCAACCGGACTTTTGTCTGCGATTCGTTTTACGAAGTTGTTTTCAAAACCCCAGAACACACAGGCAAGGACGACAAGAAGTGAGCCGGGAGAAAATGCGAAACTTTCCATGCCCTGAAATGAGATTATCATGCATCCAAGAGTGATAAGAAGGATGGCAAACCAGAGGCGTTTCGGAACTATTTCTTTGAAGAGAATAAGCGCGATTACGGCTGTTGTTACGGTTTCAAAATTGTTTAAGAGTGATGCGTTTGATGCTGCAGTAAGCGTCAGACCTGCCATCATCGAAATTGCAGCAAGCATCTCCGCCGCTGATAGTCCGATTACCCATGGGATGTCGGATTTTGAAAGATGCTTTTCTCCTTTAATGAGCGGTGTTTTTTGTGCGAGCAGCCCTATTATGCCAATCCCGACACCCGCTCCCAGATTTAATAGTGCTGCAGTTGTAACCGGCGGGATGTCAGTTACCACTATTTTACAAAGCGGCGGACTCAGTGCTGCGATAAATGCAGCAATGACTGCAAAGATAATTGCCATTTTTGTGAGGGAAAGACTGATACGCATAGAACCTGTCAGGTTTCAGAGTTGATGATGTCGCGGAATGCTTTTCCTGCGGCTTCGAGGTCTGATGTGCGCACCTCATCAACCATTGCTTTGTAGTGTGCGCTCCCGCTTCGTTTTTCGGAAATCCATTCATTAGCAAAATTGCCGGACTGCACTTCTTCGAGAATCTTTTTCATCTCTTCTTTTGTTTCCTCTGAAACAAGCCGTTTTCCGCGGGAGATACCGCCGTATCCTGCGGTCTTTGAAACAGAGTCATGCATGGCTGAAAGCCCTCCGGCATAGATAAGGTCAACGACCAATTTTACCTCATGCGCACACTCAGAGTAGGCAAGTTCAGGCGGGTATCCCGCATCAACAAGTGTAGTAAATGCTGCCTGAATCAGTTCTGGAATTCCACCGCAGATAACTGCCTGTTCTCCGAAGAGGTCGGTTTCGGTTTCATCTTTGAACGATGATGCAAGAATTGCCGAGCGTGATGAGCCTATGCATGCTGCGTAGCCGAGCGCGGTCTTTAATGCGTTTCCTGATGCATCCTGCGCGACTGCGACAAGAGAGGGCACTCCGCCGCCATCGACAAAGAGCTTTCTTACCATTGGACCTACTCCTTTCGGCGCTACCATGACGACATCGACATCTGCAGGCGGTGTTATGAATTTGTAATGGATATTAAAGCCGTGCGCGAAAAGAAGTGTCTGATGTTTTTTAAGATGCGGCGCAATCTCTTTTTCATATATTTCCGATGCGGATTCATCAGGAAGCATGAGGGCTAAGATATCTGCTTTTTTTACGGCGTCTGCTACCGAATAGACGTTAAATCCTGCGGCTGCTGCCTTATCAAAACTTTTTCCGGGTCTGTTTCCGATGATGACATCTGCACCGCTGTCACGAAGGTTTTCTGCCTGCGCAGAACCTTGTGAGCCAAAACCAATAATTGCAGTTCGTTTTTTCAGAAAGAAATCTGTCTCTTTAGATGATACACTGTAGCGCGGCAACATATTGTATCATAATTATGCATCATAGTATAATATCCCTGCGGATGTTTCGGGGGCGTAATAATGCGCTGTCGGTAAAAAATATGGGTTTTAGTGTGTGCCTTGGGGAGTAAATGAACAAAGCGTTATATAGAGGTATGCTAAAACAATACTTACACGTTGGAATCGGTAACAATATTTCCGAAACATACCGACGGAAGAAAGGACACGATATATAATGTCACTACCAGACACCCAATCCAAGGCCCCTGATGTACGCATCAGTCTGACACGCGTTGGAGTGAAGAATGTCAGAAAACTCGTTGAGGTAGCACGCCCGGGAAAAGCACGCCCGGCAATTTTTATCTCAACCTTTGATGTGTTTGTTGATCTGCCGAGTTCTCTTAAAGGAGCAAACCTTTCCAGAAACTTTGAGGTAATCGATGAGGTTCTCCAGCAGGCTGCTGAAGGCGAAGTTAAGGGAATTGAGGAAATCTGCGGTATTGTCGCAAAGAAACTTTTAGACCACCATGAATACGCTGAAAAGACCGAGGTCTTTATGCGCAGTCAGTACATGATGAACCGTGAGACCCCGGTCTCCAAGACTACCTGTCAGGAGGTCATTCAGGTCTTCGCTCACGCAACCGCGCAGAGAAACGGCGGAAACCATGTGGTAAGAAAGAGCATCGGTGCAGAAGTTACGGGAATTACCGCCTGCCCGTGCGCGCAGAACATTATGAAAGACCATGCCATGCATGTGATGGAAAAGCTCGGTATTGAAGAAGAGAAGATTAACGCTTTCTTTGAAGAAATTCCGATGGCATCCCACAA
>JAKSRN010000097.1 GCA_024403585.1 Lachnospiraceae bacterium
TAGATCGGCTCTCCAAACTCAATCACTACATGCGTTCTTGCTACCCTTGGAAAATGTGCTTCGAAGATGTTCTTGGTATTATTGATGGATACCGGAACAATCGGGCTTCCGGATTTGGAGGCCAGTCGGAAGGTTCCCTCATGGAACTCAAGAAGCGGAAGATCTGCTTCTCCTTTGTTGCGGGTTCCTTCTGCGAAGACCAGGACAGAATAGCCATCCTTCAGAATCTTAATTCCATCCAGGATCATCTTCATACCTTCTTTCAGGTTGTCACGGTCAAAGAAGAGAACACCCATGTTTTCTGCCCAGTTTCTGAAAAGAGGGATCTTGGAAAGCTCCTTCTTAGCGACGATGTGGGTGGACTTCGGAAGATGGACAAATGCTACCGGAATATCAAAAAGACTTCTATGGTTGCCAATGAAGAGGCATGCGGTATCTTTTGGAATACGCTCTTTTCCGATTACTGTTACCTTGGTTCCGGACAGGAACAGGGCCACATGCATCAGACCGCGAACCATGGCACTGGATACTCGTGTGGTAGTAGCCGGGTTATCCTTACGAATCAGGGTCAGGATCAAAAGCAGTGGCAGGAAAATAATCAGAAAAAGAAAAATTGCTAAAAAGACAAGTGTTACACGTATCATGAATCGTAGTTCCTTCCTGTAAAGAATAGTAGTTGTCGTTTTTATTATAATGTAATGTGACAGGCAGTTTCAACAGATTTTTATGAAGTAGATTAGGGGCTGTCGAATCTCTGTGCGCATATTTTAGCGCGGTACAATAGAAATAGGCAATGGATTATGTGGCTCTCGGTTTTTTCGATTCCCTCCCAGTGCCTTGACAATGTGACAGAAAATGCATAAAATGTACTTGTGTATACATGTATACAATAAACAAAAATAAGCATGGAATGCCGCTTAAGGCGGCTTCCCGTGTTTTCAGGCAGGTGGGAATATGATCCGAATAGAAGCTATGGCAAAAATCAATCTGGGCCTGGATGTTCTTCGCAAGCGTCCGGACGGATATCATGAAGTAAAGATGATCATGCAGAGTATTGATCTTCACGATGATCTGGAACTGGAAGAGACAGAAGAGGAGGGAATTCACCTGACCTGCAGTGTGGAAGAACTTCCTGCAGACGGATCCAATCTGATCTGGAAGGCAGCAGAGCTTCTTATGAAGGAAAAAGAGGTTAAAAATGGTGTAAAGATCCATCTGACCAAGAGAATTCCTATGGCTGCGGGTATGGCAGGAGGAAGTGCAGATGCAGCAGCAACCATGCTGGCTGTCAATGAACTATTTTCTTTAGGCTTTACAAAGAAAGAGCTGATGGAGCGGGCCGTCAGGATTGGAGCAGATGTGCCTTACTGTATTATGGGCGGAACTGCATTGTCAGAGGGAATTGGTGAGATCCTTTCTCCATTGCCGGATATGCCGGATTGCTGGATCCTGATCGCTAAACCGGATATAGATGTTCCAACTGCTTTTGTCTATAAAAATCTGAGAGCCGCTGAGCTGACCTGGCATCCGGATATTGACGGAATGATGCAGGCGCTTAAGGACGGATCTCTGGAAGGAATTACAGAGAGACTGGGAAATGTGCTTGAGACAGTTACGATTCCTGCACATCCTGTGATACGTGAAATCAAAGAATTGATGCTGCAGTCAGGAGCCATGAATGCCCTGATGAGTGGAAGCGGCCCGACAGTATTTGGCATTTTCAATGCATATGAAAAGGCGGAGGCTGCAAGAGTGCGAATGGAAGCAAGTAGACTGGCTGGTAGAGTATGTCTTACCAGACCGATTCAGAATGGGAGATAAGAAAGATGATAAACGATGAATTGACAACGATCATGGCGGATTATCAGTATATGCCACTTCGTGATCTGGTTTTTCATACACTCAGAAGAGCAATCCTGCAGGGATATCTGAAGCCGGGCGAGAGACTGATGGAGATCAAACTGGCAAATCGTATGGGTGTCAGCAGAACACCGATCCGTGAGGCGATCCGTATGCTGGAACTGGAAGGTCTGGTAGTAATGATCCCAAGAAAGGGAGCACAGGTTGCGAAGATTACTGAGAAGGATCTGAGAGATGTTCTGGAAGTCCGTATGGGCTTAGAGCAGCTGGCAGTGAAATTTGCGACACAGAGAATCACCGATGAGCAGGTAGAGGAGCTTTTCCGTGCATCCAGACAGTTTGGGAAGGCTGTCAGGGAAGATAATCTTACACAGATTGCAGAAGCAGATGTGCATTTTCATGATCTGGTTTATAAAGCATCCGGAAATGACCGTCTGATCCAGCTTCTGAACAATCTTCGTGAGCAGATGTATCGTTATCGAATCGAGTATCTGAAAGTTTCTGCAATCAGGGATTCTCTCGTTAAGGAGCATGACATTCTCTGTGAGAAACTGAAGGAAAGAGATATGGATGGGGCAAGAGAGATCATGGAGTCCCATATAGGAAGACAGGAGGAGTACATCCTTCAGAACCTGCTTAAGTCCATTGATTAAAAAGATAGTATTGGAGCCTAGTATGTTATCAGATAAAAATGCACCAATCGGCGTCTTTGACTCAGGTGTCGGAGGACTGACTGTTGCGAGAGAGATTATGAGAAATCTTCCTAATGAGAAGATTGTATATTTCGGTGATACCGCCCGTGTGCCTTATGGAAGCAAATCCAGAGATACAGTAGTGCGATATTCCCGTCAGATTGTCAGATTCCTGCAGACCCAGGAAGTAAAGGCAATCGTTATTGCGTGTAATACAGCCAGTGCGCTGGCTTTGGATACAATAGAAAAAGAAATTGATATTCCGATCATCGGTGTGGTAAAACCGGGTGCCAGTATGGCGATCGAGGCTACCAGAAATAACCGGATCGGTGTTATTGCAACGCAGAGTACCATCAAAAGTAATCTGTACCAGACACTGATCGGCCAAAGCAATCCGGAAATTACTGTATATGGTAAAGCGTGTCCACTCTTTGTTCCACTGGTTGAAGAGGGCTGGACAAAGGATCCGGTTACCGTTGAGGTTGCGAAACGCTATCTGAAAGAGCTTATGGAGAAGGATATTGATACATTGATCATGGGCTGTACCCATTATCCATTGCTTCGCCACCTTCTTCAGGAAGTGATCGGAGATCATGTTACACTGGTGAATCCGGCTTACGAGACGGCGCAGGCGCTGAAACGTATGTTAAAAGAGATGGATCTGGAAACAGAAGAGATCCTTTCAGAAGGCTGTCCGGAGCATCGTTTCTTTGCCAGTGACGGTGTGGATAATTTCAGTGCCTATGCGAATACGATCCTTCCTTGTGAAGTTAGTTCCACAGGTCTGGTTGCCATTGAAAGCTATTAATAAATCAGAAAGAGACAGAACATGACAAAAGAAGTTTTGATTACGATCAGAGGCCTGCAGTTTGTTTCACAGGGAGATGACGCAGAACCTGTAGAGGTGGTTTCACCGGGTGAGTACTATTATAAGAATGGCAGTCACTATCTTCTGTTTGAGGAGCTTACAGAGGGATTTACAGAATCCACCCACAATATGATGAAGTTCAGTGACGGTCATCTTGAGGTGAGAAAAAAGGGTCTGATCGATGTAAACATGGTATATGAGCTGAATAAAAAGACCTTATCTTATTATCATACTCCGTTTGGGGTGATGCATATGGGCATCGCTACTACCAGCTTCTATAAGAAGGTGGCAAAGGATGAGATTGAGCTGAAAGTGGATTATGCACTGGAGATGAACGAGTCGTTTGTGGCAGACTGTACGATCTATATCAATGTAAAATCCAGAGAGGCAGGAAACTTTCATCTGCAGCCACTGAACTCAGAGGATGATGAACACAAGATCGTTCGGCTTAATCCGAGAGATTTAAAATAATAGAAGATACAAAAAACGAGCAGGTTTGAATCTGCTCGTTTTTTTGTGATGTCTTTTTCGATTTGTAAGAACAGGTGTGCTGCTCTGACTTATGAAAGAATCAGGCCTCTCCGCGTCCTTTTTTCAGGAGTTTACCGAGCCAACCTTCTTTTTTCTTCGCTTTTGCAGGAACCGGAAGAGCTCCATGAGCACCTTTTACTCCAAGAATATAAAGACCACTTACTGTAGCTTTTACTTCTTTTTTCAGTGGGATCATATCAAAGACTTCAGGCTCAGAGATTAAGATCATGATCTTGGATCCGACTTTAGCTTTTACGATCGGAAGTTTCTGACGACGATATCTCTTTGGAGTCTGATCGATCACCATCTGTGGAAGACCGGAATCCTTTAACGGAAGTTTTTTCTTATCTATTACCAGCATGGAAACGGTCTGCTTTGCAGCTTCCATCTGCGCCATCTGTTCCTCTCTCTGGGTCTGAGCTTTTTTGCCGGCTCTGTAAAGGAAAAACAGAGTAATGCCTACGACTGCTAAAAGAATGAGTAATACTGCCCACAACGGCATAATACAGTTACCTCCCTATGTTTTTTTTGCTGATTGTTCATGAAAGATCTATACTTTATTGCCCAATCATAACACACTATATTCTATCATTACCCTTATTAAAAGGCAAACATTATTTGCAAAAGAAGAGGCTTTCTGCTATCATGATTTCTGTTAGTACAGATTAATTCCCTGAATTCGAGGCGGAACATATGCAGGATAATACGAATAAAGATAAGAATGATAGAAAAGAAAAGCGGAGCAAAACCCACCGAACATTAAGAAAATCCAAATCTGATACTGAGAAGAACTATAATACTTCCAGTCATACCGCACAGCGTATGGACCGGGAGCGTCAGAAGATCAGAAAAGAGAAACAGGCTGCCAGAAAAGCTGAGCTGCGGAAAAAAGGAATGATTGTGGGAGCGGCGGTTTTGGTTGTTCTTCTGATCATTTTCCTGGCTGCATGTCCGGGTAAAAAACAGAAAAAAGAGAAAGAATCAGCTGCTCATACAACTGTGAATCAGGAAAACAAAGAAGCCGTGGCAGAAACATCAGCGTCTGATGCTGAAGCTGACGAAGCGACAGGACATGTGCCGGCTTCAGAGGTAAGGCATTTTTCCTTTGGCATGCTTCTGGCAGATGAGATGGCAGGGGATAACAGTGCCCTTACAGTGAATCAGTTCCGCCAGATTCTGCAGCAACTCTATGATGCAAACTATATTCTTGTGGATTTCTACAACATCGCAGACGTAGAGCAGAACGAAGACGGCAGTAAAGCATATACCCCAGCTACATTGAATATTCCGGAAGGAAAGATTCCGTTTGTATTATCCCAGCGTGATGTCAGTTACTCTTTCGACAGAATCGGAAAAGGCTATGCTTCAAGAATGATCATTGACGGCGATCAGCTGACCAATGAGTATCAGAGATCCGATGGAGCACAGATGCGTGACTCTTATGACGTGGTTCCGGTCCTGGAGGAGTTCATTGCAGAGCATCCGGATTTCTCTTATGAGAATGCCCGCGGTGTGATCGGTCTGACCGGCTACAACGGAGTATTGGGATATCGTACTTCCGAAATCCTCGGAAAAACTACAGAAGAAGGAAATCCTTATGCCATCTATGGCACGTATGATGTCAATGCTGAGATTGAGGCGTGCAAACCTGTGATTGAGGCATTAAAGAACAAGGGCTGGCATTTTGCCTGCTATGGGGACAGTTATTGTTCTTATGGTGCGGAATATGCCATGATGACTACGGATCTGGAGAACTGGAAGCACAATGTAGAAAAGCTGATCGGTGGAACAGACCTGCTGATGTTCCCTTGTGAAACAGATATCGGACCTTGGAGTGAATATAAGGCTGACAATCAGAAGTACCAGTATCTGAAGAAGCAGGGATTTGATTATTTCTGTATTGAGGAGAAGAATAATCCATCCTGGCTGCAGATTCGTCCTGACTATGTTCGTCAGGGCATGAAGGAGATCGACAATATCGATGACTTCACGCAGTTAGTGGGTGAATAAGAATAACAGGAGAAAAAGCAATATGAAAAAAAGAGTAGTCAGCCTTCTCATGTGCATGATGCTCACACTGTCAATGGCTGCTTGCGGAAGCAAAACAGAAGAGGCAGAGAGCACTGTAGAGAAGAGCGTTGAAGATGCTGAAAGTACAGCTGCGGGAAGTGAAGCAGCTGAGGATACAGAAGATGAAAATCCAGTGTTGGATAAGGAAGATTATACGCTGGATGAGTGCATTCAGCTGGGCGAGTACAAGGGACTGGAATTTACAAAGACAGTAAAACCGGTGACAGAAGGACAGATCCTGCTGAAGATCCAGCAGCTGACAGGTATGCAGGGGGAAGAACTGGATGATCCTGATGCAGTGGTTCAGGAAGGCGACACAGCCGTGATTGATTACGAAGGTAAAAAAGACGGTGTGCCATTCGAGGGTGGTACAAGTCAGGAGCCTTATGGTCTCGTGATCGGGTCCGGAAGCTTTATTCCAGGCTTTGAGGATGGTGTGATCGGTATGAAGGCAGGAGAGGAAAGAGATATTCCTCTTACATTCCCGGAGGAGTACCCGGCACCGGATCTGGCAGGCCAGGATGTGGTATTTACCGTAAAGCTGCACTCTATCGAGCGTTTGGTGATTGATGATAAATGGGTAAAAGAGAATGCTTCCGAAGACTACGCCAATGCAAAAGAGTACATGGATGCCAACAGAAAGATCCTCGAAGAGCAGAACGAGGCAAATGCTCAGAACGCCCTCTATGTCGATGCCTGGGAGAAATTAATGTCCTCCTCCACTTTCATCGCGCTTCCTAAGAAGATGGTGGATAAAGGTGCGGAAGATTATGAGACTATGATGAAGCAGCAGGCTGACATGTATGGTTATAGTCCGGAGGATGTGATTAAAACGATCGGTGAAGAGACTTACAACAAAGAGAAGAAGGGCTTTGCGATCAATGTTGCGAAGGAGAATCTCTTGTTGGAGGCTTTCATGAAAGCTGAGGGAATCACAAAAGACGGTGAGGAGTACAAGAAGGGTCTGGAAGATATGGTGAAAGATGCCGGCGCTGAATCTGCAGAAGAACTGATCCAGGCTTATGGTCAGGAGCAGATTGATGAAATTCTGCTGAAGACAATCGTGGTGGAGAGAGTCATTTCTTACGGAACTGTAACAGAAGCCTGAAAGATGCCTTGAAAAATAAAAGAAAAGACAGAGAAAGATTTAAAATAAACGGGAGTGCGTTGTAAACGCATTCCCGTTCTGTTATAATACTGTGTATCGTAATTTTGAAC
>JAKSRN010000098.1 GCA_024403585.1 Lachnospiraceae bacterium
GCTCAGCAATCCACTGAATACCATACCGATCAGGATCAGCGGAAGGAATACAATCGTAAAGAAAATCTTTGTAATTCCCCATGTAGCTCTGATCGCCAGACGAAACATCTTCCCGAATACAACAAACAGTAAAATCATAAATAATAAAAACATATCAATCGTCCTTCTTTCTTCTGTGGTACCTTCAGTATAAATAATTCTGGCGAATCAAAACAGGACGATTGCAACGGAATAGAGGCTCCTATTTCCGCTACATCTGCGAATATGATTTTTCTTCATATTTTGACCACATCTCTGCTTTTCCAATTCTGCGGTCATCTTTTGTTCTTCCTTTTTTGACTGCATTCTCGGTTTTCTTCTTCTAAGGTCAACTTTTCTACTTCTTTTTTTGACTACATTCTCGGTTTTCTTCTTCTAAGGTCAACTTTCCCCCTGATTTCTTTGACCCCAATTTGGACTTCCTTGTTTTGCGGTCAACACTTCCCCCTGATTTCTTTGACCTAAATCTGAACTTCTTTGTTTTCCGGTCAATTATTGATCTAAATTTGTTGACCACATTCCCGCTTTTCTTCATCTGCAGTCAATTTCTGCCCCGTACCAAACAGGGACAGGTACAAAAGTTTGCAAAAAAAATCAACTTTTTGTACCTGTCCCCATAAGTTGCACTTCCCCCGTACCAAACTGTACCTGTCCCCAAACGTTGCACCCCCAACGAAAAACCCCCGGCATTCGATCCAGGCGAACTTCAGGACCGAGCCGGGGGTAAGGGTCATAAGAAACCAATAATCCGATCTTCTGAGATATTCTTATGAATTAAACGTTCTCCTCAAGAACTTTTTTGAATGCCTCTGCAGCTGCGTCGTCATCACAAGAAACTGTGATTGTCTCGCCACATTTGATTCCAAGGCCCATCAGAGCGAAGAGTTTTTTAGCCTCTACAGTTTTAGCACCTTTTGTGATTTTGATTGGTGCAGCAGCAGCTTTAGCAGCAGCAACGATTACACCTGCTGGACGAGCGTGGATACCTTCTGGATCTGTTACAGTGTACTCAAATGTCATGTCTTTTACCTCCAATGCATGTTTGTAATAATATATTCGATTTCAGAGATCGCCGTCTGCTCATCCGAGCCATCAGCAACAATCTCTAATATCCGGTTATCAGGAATCGCCATGTTCATCAGGGCGATCACATTCTTACAATCCGTCATATGTCCGTCAGACACAAAACAGATCATAGACTCGAACTTCTGTGCCACACTGGCGACACAGGATGCAGTCCGACTGTGAAACCTGGCGGTTTCATCTAAAGCAAGCGTCGTGCTCCGCATATCTACCTCTATTATAACCCATTTTTACTTTTTGTGGTATAAAATCTTATCAAAGCTGATTCAGCAAGACCAGAACTTACAGAGGTGTCTCCGTTCAGAAGCGCCTCTAAGAACAGCGGCTCCTCGATCAGGAGTGCACTAAGCCTTCCCATCGGCTCCAGACAGCTTCCGGTCAGGTGTCCCGGCGCGATCATAACAATTGCTCCGTCAATCTCTCCCTCCTCAATCACCAGCGGCTGCTTCAGACGGATAAAACCAAATCGGCAGTGAACTGCCAGATCAGACTTACAGTGCAAAAGAGCGATCTTCATCTCCTTGATATAAGTACTTCCCATCTGTTCTCTGGACTGGAAGCAGCGCACCAGTTCCTCTTTCACCTCATCATTGCGGGCAAAGAGAAGAGCAGCCTGCTCCTGCAGGTCCGCATAATCCTTCACCTGCATCAGCTGAAGAAGACGGAAGTTTTCAATCAGTTCCACGATTTCTCTTGTAATAATGGACGTACGGCGGATATCCTCCAAACCAATAGAAGGAACTGCCCCACCGGCATGTCGGGTTTTAGAAAGCACACGGTTTTTATTGATCTCATCAATACGGTTCTGAAGCTTCACCTTATCCTGGGTCTGCAGGATCTTATTGATGGTCACATGCGGAAAACTCGTGTTCAGCTCAGTGGTAGAAACGATCAGGTCAATGCCATCCTTCCTGAGCTGCTCCTCCGAGATCTCAAAAGCAGAGATGATCCTCCGAATCTCCACATTCTGCATGGACCGGGAAATGGCGGTAGCCAGCATACGGGAAGCGCCCACACCCAGCGGACATACAACCGCGATCACAACCTTCTCAGACTCAGCCTGAATCCGTTCCGCAGCCGCCGCAAAATGCATGGTTACAAAACCCACATCCGCTTCCATGGTCTCACTTGTATAGATATCATCTCCCAGGATACTCAGTGCAGTTTCCACCGCAGCAAAGATCTCCGGGTAATTCTTCTTGATCGGTGCCGTCTGGACATAAGCCAGGAACATATCATGCTGATTTCTGTCCATGATGGTAGAAAAATGATTCACCAGATCATCCATCAGCGTACGGTTTCCGTGAAATGCCAGCCCCGAAATATTCTCCACCAGCCTCACCAGTGAAGCCACAAAGGTACGCACATTAATAGCCCGCATCGGATCCGAGAAAAATGATGCATCCGTCCAGATCCTTGCCGAAGACAAACACTCCGTCAGGTTCAGGACCTCATTCTCATCGAGCTCCACATCATAGCGCTCCTGCGCGATCTTCTGAACCTTCTTCACTGCCTGGTATTCCCGAAGTTCTTCCAGCTCCTCCCAGTCAGGAGACGGTTCCGTGATCATGTTGCCGCCGGAGATTCTGTGGATCGCCAATGCAATCCGAATATAAAGTCCCACCATGGCACTGTCTCTGAACCTTACATTCAGAACAGACTTGAATTCGTCCAGGATCTTAGCGGCAATGATCTTGGACCTGCCTTTCAGGAAGGACAGAAGCGGTGGATATTCCACCGGTTTTTCCAAATCAACACTGTGCTGACCGATCGGCAGGATGCCGATGATCTGATTGATGTCATACAGATCAAACACAGCACTAACAATAGCCTGACGGATGGCTCTCTCTTCACCCTCGATGAAGATACCTACACCCTGTCGGCGGATCAGGCGAACATCATGCTTCGCCAGCCACTCCTCCAGATAATCCAGATCACCAAAGAGGGTACCCTCAGAGATACCATAGCCCGAAGTAAAGCTGAACGCTTTCGCAGGCTCCGTACTGAAAAGAAGCTCACCCAAAAGACGGCGTCTTCTCTCCTCTTTGCCAAGAACTCTGGTGGTGTGTTCAATCTCCAGAAGTTCACGGATCAGGTCAAGATTCGCAGCATTCTCAATGATCTGCAGACCTACCCCTGTCTTACGGACGAAGGTAAAGTCATTCTCACCCATCCAGTCCTCAATCAGGGGCAGTTCACGCAAAATCGTACGGGAAGAGACTTTCAGTTTTTCGGCAATGGCAGCAACCGTGATCGGCTTGCCTTCCATCTGCACGATGATCTGAATAATCTGTTTCTGTCTTCTGGACAAAGATGTTTTGGTTTTCTTGGTTTTTTTGATATTGCCCATCGATCCAGCCTCCCATTACATTATATTTTAGCGTCAACATCCTAATGTCACCATATCAAAAAATGTCACTTTTGGCAATAAAAGAAAAGTGACATACGATATTTTCGCATGTCACTATCTTAACAAATCAACAGAAAAATCCACAGTGACAAATGTCACGAATTTCTCAGCCTTATGACATTATTGAGTTATCTTTACAAACCAAGCTCACCAGGCATAAACCGCGGGCATACGTTCTCCATTGTTGTAATGGCAGCAGATGCTAACTTAGTGCCAATCTCACAGGACTCCTTCAGAGACTTACCGTAAGTCAAGCCAATGGTAACACCGGAGAAGAACGCATCACCGGCACCCGTAGTATCCAGCACCTGCACCTTCTTAGCCGGAACAATACCTGCATCGCCCTCACAGTCCGCATAGACAGCACCCTGCTCAGCCATAGTCACAACCATACGGTTGTATCCGGCCTGACGAACCTTCTCCTTAATGATTGGAAGCAGTTCCTCTGGAGACAGCTCCATGTAGTCCTCCGCAAAGAGAACCCCAGCTTCCTGCTGGTTACAGATAATACAGCCGGTATTACGAAGGAGGTCACGGCGTTTCAGCGCGATCTGCATGTTGGAAACCACCACATAGACCGTCTTCTGGTATTTGTCCGCCAGCTTAAAGATCTTCTTCACCAGCTCCTTATCGATATCAATCTCCACCACAACAGAATCCGCCTCAGCAAAGATCTCATCCCCATGGGCATCCAGCACATCACAGAGCGGCAAAAGATTCGGTCTCTTAGACAGGTTCGCAACCACCTCACCGGTGTGATCAAAGATCGCAAGCCAGGTACCCATACCGTCCGCCGTCTTCAGACAGTAATCCACGTTCACCTTATGGCGTCTCAGCTTATTCAGGACATCCTCACCGATTCCCGTATCATCCACAGTAGAGATAAAGGTCGGGCGCAGCTCACAGTTGGCGATATCCTCAGCCACGTTACGGCCAACGCCGCCGTGCACCTGTTCGATGCGGCCGGCATTTCTCCCATTCGGAACATAGATGTCCAAAGGGTGGCCCTTGATGTCCACAAATACAGTTCCAAAAACAACAATACTCATCGTCCGCGCTCCTTACAGAGAGAATCCAATGCTCTTCAGATAAGCAATACTAGCCTTGCAGTTCTCCAGAGATTTGTCCTTGTTACGAGGATCACACTCCTGCTCAATGGTGATGTAACCATTGTAGCCAATCTCCTCCAGAACCGCCTTAACAGCCGGATAATCAATGATACCCTGGCCGATCGGACACATAGAACCCTTCCAGCATCCCTCAAAGAAGCGGATGTGCTCACCCATAACTTCCTCATAAACCGGACCATTGATATCTTTAAAATGCACATAATCCAGACGGTCTTTATACTGTCTCAGCATCTCAACAGGATCCATGCTCGCATAACGGCAATGACCGGTATCCAGAACAAAACCAGCCAGCTCATTGTCAATGTCATTAGCAAAAGCCTCAATCTCATCAGGGAACTCCACATAACCACCACAATGAGGATGCAGAACCGGACGCACACCATAAGAACCCGCAATCTTAGCCAGCTCACGGAAATGCTCCATCATGCGATCCCAATCCTCCTTAGGAAGACGAGGCGCACGGTCAGAATGACCGGCAGCGTAATCACGCTCATCATGGCCCCAATCCATCAGAGTCATATAAGGGGTATCCCATCTCTGGCCCGGCTCCTTAGGAAGCTTCGGCAGTTTAGAGATCAGACTGCAGATGCCATGAGCCTGCTCTTTCAGCTTTTCAAAATTGTCCTCGGAGAGGCAGTCATCAAAGATGGTACCAGCAACAATTGCCATCTCATTCTCATTCAGCACCTCAGATACCAGCTCAATATCATCCGTAGGGATCCAGCCGTTCGGTCCCAGCTCGATGGCTCTGTAGCCAGCCTCATGCGCTTCCTTAACAACCCTCTGCCATGTAGGGATGTTCGGATTATTGATGTCATCAACGCCCCAGCAACAAGGAGCACCACAAATATTCAGTCCCATAGTTTTTCCTCCCGATCGTGATCGATCATTCAATTTTCTAATTTCCTAAGCAGACGAGACAGCTCGTCAATAACAGTTTACCATATAGGTGGCACCGATAGAAAGAACGAACATCAACATTTGCTCGTAGTCGGCCAGTTCCTTTATAAAGTCAAGAACGAGAGGGGTGTCCTCACGTTTCGCGCAAACAAAATTCATAGTTGCTCCTTATTTATCAGCAGTTACAGGGAATATCCAAAATCGTACACTTTCTTCAGATGCTCCGTCCCCTGAATCTGCGGTTTTCCATTCGTGTCTCCACAACCGCCTGCCAAATACATACCTTTATCCACAAAACCAATGTAATTAATCACCGTATACTTGTAATACGACACCGCCTGCTCATAAGTCCAGAAGAAATCATCCGCTGAAGTCATCAGAAGGACTGCATCCTTCCCCTCCACCGGATACTTCTCATATCTGCCCCAGGCAGGATTCTCATCATACTCAGCAATACAGTAGAAGCGCTCAATCAAAGCCTTCAATTTAGAGCTAATCGTCCAAAACAGGAGCGGTGAGGCAAATGCTATCAGATCCGCTTCCTTGATCTTCGGTACCATGTCATTGAAGTCGTCCTTCTGTACGCATGGCTTGCCGTAGCGACAGGCATTACAGCCAAGACAGCCATTGATCTGGAGTTTATTCAAATTAATAATTTCAATTTCGTGACCTGCTGCCCTTGCACCATCGGCAAATGCAGAGACGAGTTGGGCGGTGTTGCCGTGGGGGCGACCGCCTCCCTGGATAATTAGTAATTTTTTCATCAATCGATTCCTCTATATTTTACGTTGCTATTTCCTTCCTAAAACACACATTAGTAATTCCACAACTCATACCCCTGTCTTCTCGCCGAATCATACACCGGCTGCATATTCTTTTGCAGGATATTATAAAACTCTTCCTTCGAATTTCCTTTTCTATACAACTCTTGTCCAGCCCAAATAGAATGCAGATTATCCCTGTAGCATGCTTCAAATAATTTATGAAGCCCTTCCCGCTCATTAATCAGCTCATACATCATATACTGATTTTCCGCAAATGCAGAGAAGAACGGATCCCACTTCGGTAACCGATTGCTCTTCGAAGAATTCAATGACGAATCCATCGGCATCAGATTCCACAATTCATCATTCATAACAAATGACCACGGAATAAAATGATCCACATCATATTCTCTTGCCTGAATCTGCTGCCCGGTAAATACATCTCTTACCTCATGGACATCCAGAATTCCGCTCCAAAGTTTACGGACGTTATTGAGTTTTCGCATCTTCTCATCCATCGGTGCCAGCTTATAAATCAATCCTGGTACTTCCGGATTATTATTCTGTAGCCATTTCAGCTTCTCATACTGAATCCATCCCAGAATATTTACCGTATTATCCTGAATCATATCGATCCATGCCGGATTAAAGTACACCTCTTTTTTCAGCTTGCTACTGTCTCCAAGGGTATACGGGAGAATAGTCACTTGTTCATTGATTTTCCGAATATATGCGGTAATTCTTTTAATGCTTCCCCAGTCTACAGCCTCGTCACTTCTGTTAAAGAAACCTGCTAGTGCTCTATATGGAACCATATTGGTGAGCTGCTCTTTGAACCTTTTCAATTCCAGATTATGGTCATGAATCGCATTCTTGATTTCCACCTTAGATGCATTCGCTGGAA
>JAKSRN010000099.1 GCA_024403585.1 Lachnospiraceae bacterium
AGTGTCCTTTTTATCGCAACGGCGATGAGTATGCTGTGGTAAGAAAGCAGATGTAGCAAAAGAAGAAGCAAGCGAAGAAGCGAGTAAAGTTATAAGTAAAGTTGCAAGCAGAGCAACCCAAAAGTAACAAAAGAAGAAACAAACCAAAGAAACAAACCGATGTAAACAGGAGTGAACGATGAAACAATATAAAGGCGCGATCTTTGATCTGGATGGAACCCTTCTTGATTCTATGTGGATCTGGGATCAGATCGATGTGGAATTCCTTGCAAAACGCGGGATCATGGAAGTTCCGAAGGATTATCAGGAAACCATTGCAACTTATGGGGCAGAGAAAACCGCTGTTTACACCATTGAACGCTTTCATCTGGATGAAAAGCCGGAAGATCTGATTCAGGAATGGCTGGATATGGCGGAGGATTATTATTGTAACCGTCTGCAGTTAAAGGAAGGGGTATATGACTTCCTTTGCAGCCTGCATGAGAAGGGGATTCCTATGGTGGTTGCCACATCTTCAGATATAGCGTTGGTAAAACCATGTCTGGAGAGAACTGGCCTTCTGCCTATGCTGGAGACAGTGCTCACTGTCAAGGATGTGGGAAGAGGAAAACAGTTTCCGGATATTTATATAGAAGCAGCTTCCAGGCTGCATTGCAGAAAAGAGGAGTGTCTGGTCTTTGAAGATGTGCTGGAGGCAGCAGAGACAGCCCTTTCTGCGGGATTTTCGATTGTGGGAGTGTATGAGGAACGTTGTTCAGAAAGCTCCGCAGCAATTCTGAAAGAAAAAGCAGATCTGTATATCCATTCCTTCCGGGAATTGCTGGAGCGAGATCTGTTCTAAAGAAGAATGATTATGAATCTGTTCAGAGGAAGAATCATCATGAATTGGTTATAAAAAGAAACATCGGGGATAAGAAACGCTTGATTGGCTTTGTTTTTGAGCAAAGGATACACAAGGCAGATCAGCAGATATAAAGAAAAGATCCCCTAAATATATACGAATAGGAAGAAGAAAGAATGGCTAAAAACAATACATACGACGCAAGCAGTATTGCGGTTCTGGAAGGACTGGAAGCAGTCCGTGTTCGTCCGGGTATGTACATTGGAAGTACAGGAAGAAAGGGTCTTAATCATCTCATCTACGAGATCGTGGACAACTCCGTGGATGAGCATCTGGCAGGTTACTGCACAGAGATCCAGGTTACACTGGAGGATGATGGCTCCTGTACTGTAAAAGATAACGGACGAGGCATCCCTGTGGGAATGCACGAGAAAGGAATGTCTGCAGCGCGTCTGGTATTTACCACCCTCCATGCAGGAGGAAAATTTGACAATTCAGCATACAAGACCAGCGGCGGACTTCACGGTGTAGGTTCCTCTGTTGTAAATGCTCTCTCCGAGTACATGGACGTTCAGATCTCCAGAGAAGGCTACATCCACCACGATCATTACGAGCGTGGTATCCCAACTTTGGAGCTGGAGAATGGCCTGCTGCCAACCCTTGGAAGAACCAAAGAAACAGGTACTCTGATCAACTTTCTCCCGGATCCTGAGATTTTTGAGATTACCAAATTTTCGTCCGGCGATCTGAAGAGCAGACTCCATGAAACTGCCTACCTGAATCCGAATCTGTCCATCCACTTTGCGGACAGAAGAGCCGGTAAAGAAGAAGAAATCACCTTCCATGAGCCGGAGGGTATTGTGGGATTTGTAAGGGAGCTCAATAAGAAACATGAGACCATCTGTGATCCTGTTTATTTTAAAGGAGAAACAGAAGGAATTGCTGTGGAGATCGCTTTTCAGTATGTGAACGATTTCCAGGAGAATGTCCTTGGTTTCTGTAACAATATCTACAATGCAGAGGGCGGTACCCATCTGACCGGTTTTAAGACCCAGTTCACCACCATCATGAACAGCTATGCCCGTGAGATCGGTGTTCTGAAGGAGAAAGACTCTAATTTCACCGGTGCAGATATTCGAAACGGAATGACTGCAGTGGTATCCCTGCAGCACCCGGATCCTCGTTTTGAAGGTCAGACAAAGACCAAGCTGGACAACCCGGATGCAGCCAAAGCAACAGGAAAGGTCACTGCAGAAGAAGTGGTCCGCTTCTTTGACAGAAACTTAGAGACACTGAAGAAGGTGCTTTCCTGTGCTGAGCGTTCTGCCAAGATCCGTAAATCAGAGGAGAAGGCAAGAACAAACCTTTTAACCAAACAGAAATATTCTTTTGATGCCAACGGAAAACTGGCCAACTGTGAGAAGAGAGATCCAAATCTCTGCGAGATCTTTATCGTCGAGGGAGATTCTGCCGGCGGTTCTGCTAAGACTGCCAGAGACAGAAACTATCAGGCAATCCTTCCAATCAGAGGTAAGATCCTGAATGTTGAGAAGGCAACCATAGACAAGGTACTGGCCAATGCTGAGATCAAGTCCATGATCAATGCCTTCGGCTGCGGATTCTCTGAAGGATACGGCAACGATTTTGACATCACAAAGCTTCGTTATAATAAGATCATCATCATGGCCGATGCGGACGTGGATGGAGCCCATATCTCCACCCTGCTGCTGACCCTTTTCTATCGTTTCATGCCGGAACTGATCTATCAGGGTCATGTCTACATTGCCATGCCGCCTCTTTACAAGGCAATTCCATCCAGGGGAGAAGAGGAGTACCTCTATGATGACAAAGCCCTGGAGAAATACAGAAAAGCACATGCAGGAAGTAAATTTACCCTGCAGAGATATAAAGGTCTCGGTGAGATGGATGCAGAACAGCTGTGGGAGACCACACTGGATCCTGCCCGCCGCCGTCTGAAACTGGTGGAGATCGAGGATGCAAGAATGGCATCCCAGATGACCGAGATCCTGATGGGAACCGATGTACCGCCGCGAAAGGCATTTATCTATGAGCATGCCCGCGATGCGGAACTGGATATCTGACAGAAAGGGAACGTGACAGACTATGGAAGAAAAGATTATTCGAATGGAATATTCCGAGATCATGCAGAAGTCTTATATCGACTATGCCATGAGTGTCATTGTAGCCCGTGCACTGCCGGATGTCCGTGATGGTCTCAAACCGGTACAGAGACGTACCCTCTATGACATGATGGAGCTGGGCATCTATCATGACAGACCTTTTCGAAAATGCGCCCGTATCGTAGGTGATACCATGGGTAAATACCATCCCCACGGAGATTCCTCCATCTATGATGCCTTGGTTGTCATGTCCCAGGATTTTAAAAAGGGACAGCCGCTGGTGGACGGACATGGAAACTTCGGTTCCATCGAGGGTGATGGTGCTGCTGCCATGCGATACACAGAGGCAAGACTGCATAAGATCACACAGGAAGTGTACCTCAAGGATATGGACAAGGGAATTGTCCGTTTCCTTCCCAATTTCGATGAGACAGAGAAAGAGCCGGAGGTCCTTCCTGTAAGGATTCCAAACCTGCTGGTGAATGGTGCTGACGGTATTGCGGTTGGTATGGCTACCAACATTCCGCCACATAATCTGGGGGAAGTGATCGATGCGGAGCTGGCATTTATCAGGGATGAGGATATTACGACAGAAGGACTGATGAAATACATTCAGGGACCGGATTTCCCGACTGGCGGAATCGTGGTCAATGAGAAGGATCTGCCTGCCATCTATGAAAGCGGCGCCGGAAAACTTCGTATCAGGGGTAAGGTTGAGCTGGAGAAGGGCAAGAACGGGAAACAGTTCCTGGTTGTGACTGAGATCCCTTATACCATGATCGGTGCCAATATCGGAAAATTCCTCTGTGATGTGGCTGATCTGGTGGAGAAGAGACAGGCACCGGAGATTATCGATATCTCCAACCAGTCTTCGAAAGAGGGCATCCGTATCGTTCTGGAGCTTCGTAAGGGAGCAGATGCTGAAAAAATGAAAAACCTTCTATATAAAAAGACCAGACTGGAAGATACCTTTGGTGTCAATATGCTGGCGGTAGCGGACGGTCGTCCTGAAACTCTGGGACTTCGCAAGGTGATCGAGCACCATGTGGAATTCCTCTTTGACATTACCACCAAGAAGTATTCTGCACTCCTTGAGAAGGAGCTGGAGAAGAAAGAGGTGCAGGAAGGTCTCATCAAGGCCTGCGATGTAATCGATCTGATTATTGAGATCATCCGTGGTTCCAAGAGCCGCAGTCAGGTAAAGGACTGCCTGACTATGGGTATCACAGAGGGAATCAACTTTAAGAAGAAGGTCAGCGAGAAGGCAGCCAGAAACTTATGCTTTACCCAGAGACAGGCAGACGCCATTCTGGAGATGCGTCTCTATAAGCTGATCGGACTGGAGATTGAGGCGCTCTTAAAAGACAATGAGGAGACTCTGAAGAAGATTGCTTCCTATGAGGATATCCTCAATAACTACGATTCCATGGCAGAGGTGATCAGTGCAGATCTTCTGGCTGTGAAGAAGGAATATGCAAGACCAAGAAGAACACAGATTACTCATGCGGATGTGGTTGTGATCGAGGAGGCACCGATCCAGGAGTCAGAGGTTGTGATTCTGATGGATCGTTTCGGATATGTGCGTTCTGTGGATCCGGTTGTATACGAGCGTAACAAGGAGGCTGCAGACTCTGAGAACAGACATATCATCCGTTGTATGAATACCGACAAGCTCTGTATCTTTACAGATGCCGGTAAGATGCACTCCATTAAGGTACTGGATCTGCCGTATGGCAAGTTCCGCGACAAGGGAACACCGATCGACAATCTCTGCAATTATTCCAGCAGCACAGAACAGATCGTCTTCGTCAGTGCCCTGCAGCAGATCAAAGGAGACAAACTGATCTTTGTTTCTGCATCCGGTATGGTGAAGCTGGTGGATGGAAGTGAGTTTGATGTGGCAAAACGTCTCATTCAGGCAACCAAGCTGGCGGATGAGCAGGACAAGCTGATCTCTATTGGCCTTGGCAGTACCTGTGAAACGCTTGTATTCCAGTCCCAGAAGGGCTACTTCTTACGTATTCCGATCAGTGAGATCCCGGAGAAGAAGAAGGCAGCTGTAGGCGTAAGAGCCATGAACTTTACAAAGGAAGATACACTGGAGATGGTTTATCTTCTGTCTAATGGTCAGGACTGTACAATTGAATATAAGGACAAGCCACTTTGTCTCAACCGTATGAAGATCGGAAAACGAGACGGAAGAGGTGTAAAACACTAGCAGAATCAGGGGTGTGGATTAATTCCATGCCCCTTTTTGTGTATACTTCGTACATCATCGAGACGATAGTCGAGATGGTGTACGAAGTATACAAATCGAGTAGGAGGCAGCCTACTCGATTGTGCGTCTGATGATGAGGATGCAGCATGCTGGCATAGCAAAATTCTTATTTACAATTTTAACATTTGCTGTATAATAAAGAATGTGTTGAGAACACAAGCTGGAATAGCACAGTCGGTAGTGCACTTCACTCGTAATGAAGGGGTCGTCGGTTCGAGTCCGATTTCCAGCTTTTTTTTATTGCAACAAACAACTTGCATATTGTGACACATAAATATGCAAAATAAGACGGAAAATAGGTATATAATGCCTAATTTTGCAAGTTTTACAAAATGTTAATCATTTTTTCGTTGACATTGGCAAAAAAACCAAGTACAATGCCAAACATAACAGTGTACTCGGATACTGTCCATTAAATCGAAAAGGGTGGAAAGAATGAAAGACAGTTTAGATAATGCATCTTATAACGCTATTGTTGAGGCGACTCTCAGTCGTCTTGAAAGATATGGCAGTGAAACAGGAAAGATCGATCCAAAGCTTTATCAGGAATATGATGTTAAGCGTGGACTTCGTGATGCCAATGGTAAAGGTGTTCTTACCGGATTAACAGAGGTTTCCGATGTTAACGGTTATGCCATCGACGAAGAGGGCAAAAAGATCCCGGCTGATGGTCAGCTTTACTATCAGGGATACAATGTTCGCCAGCTGGTTCAGGGAATCGGCGACAGAAGATATGGATTTGAGGAGATTTCCTATCTGCTTCTTTTTGGAGAACTTCCGACACAGGAACAGCTGGACGCGTTCGTTGATGTCATCGACAGCTTCACAGAACTGCCGGATGAGTTTACCCGTGACATCATTATGAAAGCTCCAAGTGAGAATATGATGAACTCTCTGCAGAGAGGTGTGCTTTCTCTTTATTCTTATGATGAGAATCCGGAGGAGCTGACCTTCCAGAATGTACTGCGTCAGTCTCTGAATCTGATCGCAAAGATGCCGCTTCTTGCAGTATACAGCTATCGTACCTATCGTTATTATCATAAAGGCCACAACCTGATCATCCGTAATCCGCAGAAGGGCCTGTCTCTTGCTGAGAACCTTCTGCAGATGCTGCATGTTGACGGTAAATATTCCGAACTGGAGGCAAAGGTTCTGGACGTAGCTCTGATCCTTCATGCAGAGCACGGTGGTGGTAATAACTCTACCTTTACAACACACGTAATCACTTCTACAGGAACAGACAGCTATTCAGCGATCGCAGCTTCCTTAGGTTCCCTGAAGGGACCAAAACACGGCGGTGCCAACCTGAAGGTACAGGATATGTTCGCTGATATCATGGCAAATATCAAAGATTGGGAAGATGAGGATGAGATCCGCGTATATCTGACCAGAATGCTGGATAAAGAAGTATTTGACCATGCAGGCCTGATCTACGGAATGGGACATGCGGTTTATACCGTATCAGATCCAAGATGTGTGATCCTGAAAGAGTACGCAGAGAAGCTTTCCGTTGAGAAGGGTCGTCAGAAAGAATTCGCTCTTTACAACAGAATTGAGCGAATTGCCGGCGAGTGTATCGCTGCAAAACGCCGTCTGCTGAAACCGGTATGTGCCAATGTCGATTTCTACAGTGGATTCGTATATACTATGCTCGGTCTTCCAAAAGAGCTGTATACACCACTTTTTGCAACTGCACGTGTTTCAGGATGGTGTGCGCACCGTATTGAGGAACTGGTAAACTCCAACAAGATCATTCGTCCTGCTTACAAATATGTAGGTCATCATAAAGGATATACAAATCTTGCAGGAAGAGATCAGTGGATCGATAATCCGTAAAGAAGAGACCAGGGTCGATAATCTTTAAAGAAGAGACCAGGGTCGATAATCTTAAGCAAAACAAGTGTGTAAAGGGAAGT